>DASVQQ010000021.1 GCA_036389035.1 Jatrophihabitans sp. | reverse complement strand
AGAGCGTCGAGCGCGCGACCGCCTTCTACACCGCCCTCGGCTGGACCCTCAACGCCGAGATGTCCGATCACAACGTGTCGTGCTTCGCGATCGCGCCCGAGCAGTACGTCATGCTCGGCAGCCGCGAGATGTACGCGAGCGTCGGCGGCGTCGAGGAGCTGGTCGGCGGACCCCACACGCCCTCGAAGGTCACCGTCTCGTTCGACCTGGGCAGTCGCGAGGCGGTCGACGAGCTCACCGAGCGCGCCGGCGCCGCAGGCGGGCGCATCGGTGACACCGACGACTACCCCTTCATGTACCAGCGCCAGTTCGACGACCTCGACGGCTATCACTACTCGCCGTTCTGGATGAAGCCGGACGCCGATCCGACCGCGTGAGCGACCTCGCCGCGGCCCTCGACATCGTCGGAGCCCGGTGGGCCCTACTGGTCGTGGAACGGCTGCTCGACGGGCCGCAGCGCTACGGCGATCTGCAGCGCGACCTCGGAGTGCCGACGAACATGCTCGCGACCCGCCTGCGCGAGCTCGAAGCGGCCGGCGTACTGACCCGTCTGCCGCTCCGGCACAACACCCGGGCCTACGCGCTGACCGATCGCGGGCTTGCCTTGCGCGAGGCGATCGTCGCGCTCGGACGCTGGGGCGCCGAGGAGGCCTAGGTGTGGCGCGGAATCGCGATGCGCTCCGACAAGCTCCTCCGCAGCTACCGCGCCGCCCTCAGCCTCGCCGCCACCCCTGATCTGGATCACATCAGAGATGATCAACACGGCCTAGCGGGAGCCCGGCTGCAGTGCCCTAGCGGGCGGCCTGGCGGGGCAGCACCACCTCGCGCATGATCAGGGTGAGCACCGCCACCAGCGGGATCGAGATCAGGAAGCCGACCACGCCGAGCGTGGTGTAGCCGGCCAGTGCTCCCACCAGGGCGGCTGCCGGGCTGATCCGGACCGACCGGTCGAGCAGCCGGGGAAAGAACACCAACCGGGCCAGCACCTC
Source organism: Jatrophihabitans sp. (assembly GCA_036389035.1). Classification (NCBI taxonomy): domain Bacteria; kingdom Bacillati; phylum Actinomycetota; class Actinomycetes; order Jatrophihabitantales; family Jatrophihabitantaceae; genus Jatrophihabitans; species Jatrophihabitans sp. Next base: position 53,711 of record DASVQQ010000021.1, on the reverse strand, counting down.
GTAGCCGATGAAGAACGCGATCACCGCCAGGCCCTGGGGCACCGATTCGAGCAGGACGACGGTCGAGACCACCACCCCGGCCAGCACGGTCCCGACCACCGGGGCCAGGTCCAGCACCGCCGCGATGAACGCCAGCGCGAACGGGTAGGGCACCCCGATGGCCCACAGGAACACCAGCGTGACGGTGCCGCGCAACAGGGCCAGGGCCACCGTGCCCACGACGTAGGCGCCGATCTGGGCCACGATCTTGTCGCCGATCCCGCTGACCTGGATCCGGCGGGAGGCCGGCGTCATCCGGTAGGCGAAGGCGGTGATGTCGCGCAGGTAGGCCAGGAAGTACAGCGTCAGGATGGCCAGCGTGAAGATCTTGAAGACGGTCGTGGCGACTGTGGTGCCGACGCTGAGCAGGTTGCCGGCCACCTGCTCGGCGACGGTGGAGCCCTCCAGCCGGTTCTGCAGCGAGGCCAGCAAGCCGAAGCGCCGGTCCAGGTCGGCGATCCGGCGGTTCTGCTGCAGGTCGGTGACGTGCTCGGGCAGGTTGCGCATGAAGGTGGTGGTCTGCTCGACCAGCGGCGGGACCACCGCCAGGCACATCCCGGTCAGGAACACCAGGACGCCCACGAACACGATGGCCACGGCCAGACCGCGCTTGAGGCCGCCGCTTTCCACCCGGCGCACCGCGGGGTCCAGCCCGGCGGCCAGGAACAGCGACAGCGCCAGCAGAAGCAGGGTGTCCTTGCTCTGGTCCAGGGCCCGGAAGAGCAGGTAGGTCAGGCCGAAGCCGATCGTCGCGGTGAGGCCGAGCCGGAACGGGGAGTAGGTGGCGAAGCTTCGCCTCGGAGGCGCGGTCAGCGGGTGGGCGGGCTGCTCATCAGACGGCTGGGCCGGCTCGCTCACGGCGAGGCGGCGTCGATGACCGCGCCGAGCTGCTGGTGCAGCTCGCGCAGCCGCTGGTGGGTCTGCTCCCGTTCGGCGTCCAGCGCGGCTGCCCGCTCGCGGGCCTCGGTGATCAGCTGCTCGGCGGTGGCCCGGGCTGCCTGCTGATCGACCTGGGCCTGCCGCTCGGCGGCGCTGCGCCGGCTCCGCAGGGTGATCTCGAAGTCCTGCTCCGCTGTCCGCAACCGCTCGATCGAGGCCCGCTCGGCCGCGGCGCGGGCCGCGGCGGCCTCGTTGTCGAGCCGGTCCCGCTCGACCTCGGCGGCCTCGGTGATGCTGGCCGCGGCGGCGACGGCCTTGTCCAGCTCGGCGGTGGCGAGGTCGAGGATGTGAGCGGCCTCGGCCCGCGCCTTGTCCAGCTCGCCCGCGGCGAGATCGACGATCCGGGCGCCTTCGGCTCGGGCCTTGTCCAGCTCGGCCGCGCTCTGCACCCGGGCCTGAGCGAGCTTCTGATCGGCCTCTGCCGAGCGCTGGCTGGCTCCGGCGGTCAGCCGCTGCTGGGCGGCGGCGGCGTCGGCCCGGACCCGTTCGGCGTCGGCGCGAGCGGCCGAGAGCACCTGCTCGGCCTGCTGCTCGGCGGCCCGCCGGATTCCGGCGGCCTCCTCTTCGGCGGTGCGCCGGGTCTGGGCAGCCTCGTCGGTGGCCAGCTGCAGCATGTCGCGAATCCGGTCCGAGACGTGCACCACCGGGCTCGGGGCGTCGGCGGCCTTGGCGGCCTGCTGCTTGAGCGACTCGATATGAGCCTCGCGGCTGGCCAGTTGCGCGGCTCGGTCGGCACTGGTCGCCAGGGCGGAGTCACGGGCTGCCTTGAGCTCGGCGATCTGGGTCTCGGCCTGGGAGACGTAGCTGTCCACCTGGCGCTTGTCGTAGCCGCGGATGCCGACGTCGAAGATGGGCTCGTCCTCGTCGAGCAGCGGCAGTAGTTCTGTGCTGTTGTCGTCTGCTGCCATGCCACCATGGTCGCATGCCGGGCGCCGGCCTGGCGGGCGTTAAGCCGTGTCCGCGCCTCAGGCGTCGCGGAACCGGTTGATCGCGGTCAGGTGCCGGGCCCGCAGGTCCGGCGCGGTCACGCCCTGGCCTTCGCCCTCGGCCAGGCACAGCACGCCGACCTTGCCCTGGTGGGCGTTGCGGTGCACGTCATAGGCGGCCTGCCCGGTCTCGGCCAGCGGGTAGGCACGTGACAGCGTCGGATGGATCGCGGCCCTGGCGATCAGCCGGTTGGCTTCCCAGGACTCGCGGTAGTTGGCGAAGTGCGAGCCGATGATGCGTTTGAGGTTCATCCACAGATAGCGGTTGTCGAACTCGTGCAGGTAACCCGAGGTCGAGGCGCAGGTGACGATGGTGCCACCGCGCCGGGCGACGTAGACCGAGGCCCCGAACGTCTCGCGGCCCGGGTGCTCGAAGACGATGTCGGGGTCATCGCCGCCGGTGAGCTCCCGGATCCGGGCGCCCAGCCGCTTCCACTCGGACTGGTCCTGGGTCTGCGGGTCCTTCCAGAACCGGTACCCCTCGGCCGACCGGTCGATGATCAGCTCCGCGCCCATCCGGCGGCACAGCTCCGCCTTGTCCGGTGAGGAGACCACGCAGATGGGGATGGCGCCGCCGTTGAGCGCGAACTGGGTGGCATAGCCGCCCAGCCCGCCGGAGGCCCCCCAGATCAGCACCACGTCGCCCTGCTTCATGTTGGCGCCGTTGTGGCTGACCAGCTGCCGGTAGGCGGTGGAGTTGACCAGGCCGGGGGAGGCGGCCTCCTCCCAGGTCAGGTGCTCGGGCTTGGGCATCAGCTGGTTGGACTTGACCAGGGCCAGCTCGGCCAGGCCGCCGAAGTTGGTCTCGAAGCCCCAGATCCGCTGCTGCGGGTCCATCATGGTGTCGTCGTGGCCCTGCGGCTCCTCCAGCTCGACCGAGAGGCAGTGCGCCACCACCCGGTCACCCACCTGCCACCGCGACACGCCGGGGCCGGTGCGCAGCACGACGCCCGAGAGGTCCGAGCCCACCACGTGATAGGGCTGATCGTGCTTGCGGGCCAGCTCGCTGCTGCGGGCATAGCGGCGCAGGAAGTCGAACGTCGACACCGGCTCGAAGATGGACGTCCAGACCGTGTTGTAGTTGATCGCGCTGGCCATCACCGCGATCAGCGCCTCGCCCGGTCCCACCTCGGGGGTCGGCACCTCCTGCAGGTGCAGGGACTTGCGGGGGTCCTTGTCGCGGGTGCTCAGGCCGTCGAACATGCTGGTCTCGTCGGCGCGCACGACCACGCCGCGGTAGCTGTCAGGGACTTCCAACCCGGCCAGGTCGGTCAGCTGGCCGGGCGCGGCGGAGTCGCTGACAGCGTTGACGGCGGCACGTATCTGGTCCACGGCACAGGCCCTTCCGGGTGTTGACGCGCAGGCTTTGACGGTGCCAGCAGGTTACTGACGGGTAGCGCTTTCGGCCGAGCGTGGTGACGGTTCACACACCGGGTGTCGCGGGCTCCACCAGCTCGATCAGCACGCCGCCGGCGTCCTTGGGGTGGACGAAATTGACCAGCGAGCCGGCGGTGCCGCGCTTGGGCTCGTCGAAGAGCAACCGCAGCCCGCGGCCGCGCAGCTCGGCCGAGGTCGCCGCCACGTCATCGACGGTGTAGGCCAACTGCTGCACGCCGGGGCCGTTGCGGTTGAGGAACTTGGCCAGCGTCGAGCTGTCGTTCAGCGGCGCCAGCAGCTGGATCCGGCTCGTGCCGTCGCCGACCGCCAGCATCGCCTCGCGGACGCCCTGCTCCTCGTTGACCTCCTCGTGCACGCTCAACAGGCCGAAGGTGTCGCGGTAGAAGGCGATGGCCTCGTCGAGGTCGGCGACAGCGATGCCCACATGGTCGATCCGCAGGATGGTCATGGCACATGGTCCCGCCGACGGCCCCGGGGGAGAAGAGCGGGTGGCACGGCTCATAGCCGGGCGGGGCTGGCTCCGGCCGCCAAGCTCGATATTGTGGGCATACTGTGCCGCGCCAGCCCACTGGTCCGCGGCGTCCGGGCAGCACGTCGCTGCTGCTCGTCGCAGCTGTAGGAGGCAGACATGTCAGCAACCACCTCGGTCATCGTCGCCGGCGCCCGTACCCCGGTCGGCAAGCTGCTCGGCGCGCTCAAGGACTTCTCCGCCGTCGAGCTCGGCGGCCTGGCCATCAAGGGCGCCCTGGAGAAGGCCGGCGTCGCTCCGGACCAGGTGCAGTACGTGATCATGGGCCAGGTGCTCACCGCCGGCGCCGGCCAGATCCCGGCGCGCCAGGCCGCCCACAAGGCGGGCATCCCGCTGAGCGTGCCGGCGCTGACCATCAACAAGGTCTGCCTGTCCGGCATCGACGCCATCGCGCTGGCGGACCAGCTGATCCGGGCCGGCGAGTTCGAGATCGTGGTGGCCGGCGGCCAGGAGTCGATGACCCAATCCCCGCACCTGCTGCCCAAGTCCCGCGAGGGGTTCAAGTACGGCACCGTCCAGATGACCGACCACATGGCCTACGACGGCCTCTGGGACGTCTTCACCGACCAGGCGATGGGCGGGCTGACCGAGGCGGCCAACAACGGCGACCAGGAGTTCAGCCGCCAGGAGCAGGACGCCTACGCCGCCCGCAGCCACCAGCTGGCAGCCGAGGGCTGGAAGAACGGCATCTACGACGACGAGGTGGTGCCGGTCTCGATCCCGCAGCGCAAGGGTGAGCCGCTGGAGTTCCGCTTCGACGAGGGCGTCCGCGCCGACACCAGCGTCGAGACGCTGGCCCGGCTGCGCCCGGCGTTCCGTCCCGACGGCACCATCACGGCCGGCTCGGCCTCGCCGATCTCCGACGGCGCCGCCGCGGTCGTGGTGATGAGCAAGGCCAAGGCCGAGGAGCTCGGCCTGAGCTGGCTGGCCGAGATCGGCGCGCACGGCGTGGTCGCCGGGCCCGACTCGAGCCTGCAGCACCAGCCGGCCATGGCGATTCGGGCAGCAGTCGCCAAGGAAGGCATCACGGTCGCCGACCTGGACCTGATCGAGATCAACGAGGCGTTCGCCGCGGTCGGGCTGGCCTCGGCCAAGGAGCTGGGCGTCCCGGCCGAGATCGTCAACCCCAACGGCGGCTCGATCGCCATCGGCCATCCGATCGGGATGTCAGGCGCCCGACTCACCCTGCACCTGGCGCTGGAGTTGCAGCGGCGCGGCGGCGGGATCGGGGTCGCGGCGCTGTGCGGCGGCGGCGGCCAGGGCGACGCCCTGATCGTGCGGGTCCCCAAGCGCGCCAGTGCCCAGGACCCCGCCTCGCAGAATTCCTGATCGGTGGTCTCCGGGCGACCCACCTCACGCCGCGCAAGGCAGGACATCGGCGAACTCGTGGAGCGGGCCAGAAAGGCCGATCCGCGTTCGGTCGCCAGGTTGATCTCACTCGTCGAGGACGGCTCGCCCGCGCTGCGCGAGGTCGCCGAGCGGCTGATGCCCTTCACCGGCCACGCGCAGGTGGTCGGCATCACCGGCTCACCCGGGGTGGGCAAGTCGACCTCGACGTCGGCCCTGGTCAGCGCGCTGCGGGCAGCCGACAAGCGGGTCGCGATCCTGGCGGTGGACCCGTCCTCGCCGTTCTCCGGCGGCGCGCTGCTCGGTGACCGGGTGCGGATGCAGGACCACGCCACCGACCCGGGCGTCTTCATCCGCTCGATGGCCACCCGGGGCCACCTGGGCGGCCTGGCCGCGGCGGCGCCGCAGGCCCTGCGGGTGCTGGACGCGGTGGGCTGTGACGTGGTGCTGATCGAGACGGTCGGAGTGGGCCAGTCCGAGGTCGAGGTGGTGCAGCTGGCCGACACCACCGTGGTGCTGCTGGCTCCGGGGATGGGGGACGGCATCCAGGCCGCCAAGGCCGGGATCCTCGAGATCGCCGATGTCTTCGTGGTGAACAAGGCCGATCGGGACGGCGCCGATCAGGTCGCGCGCGACCTGCGCTACATGCAGTCCCTGGGCGGCAAGCACTCCGAGGCCGGCGCCTGGCGCCCGCCGATCGTCAAGACGGTGGCCGCGCGCGGCGAGGGCGTGGAGGAGCTGGTCGCCGCCATCGACAAGCACCGGGACTGGATGACGGCCACCGGCGAGCTGGGCCGCCGCCGGCAGGCCCGGGCGGGCGTGGAGATCGAGGCGATCGCGGTGGAGACCGTGCGGCGCCGGTTCAGCGAGATCCACGGCGCGGCCGCGCTGGACGAGCTGGCCGGCCGGGTGGCCGCCGGCCGGTTGGACCCGTACGCCGCCGCCGACGAGCTGGTCGCCTCGCTGCCGGTCTGACGCTCAGGTCGCGCCCGTCCCATCGCGCGGCTACGAGCTCAGGCCGGCGTCCGCAGCCGTTCGATGCCGGGATGGCCGACCAGCGCTCGCAGCTGCAGCACGCACCACGGCGACAGCTGCGGAGTCCGGCCCGAGACCACGTCGTCCCAGTCCAGCCACCGGCTCTGCTCGACCTCCGAGGGCCGCAGCGTCGGCTCGCCGCTGACCCGGACGCCGAAGACCGGGCAGATCTCGTTCTCCACCACGCCGTCGAGTTCGGCCCGGTAGCGAAAGTCGGGAAGCAGCTCGATCACCTCGTCGGCGCTCAGGCCGAGCTCGAAGTCCAGCCGCCGGTGCAGGGCCTGCTCGTTGGACTCCGCCGGCATCGGATGACCGCAGCAGCTGTTGGTCCAGACACCTGGCCAGGTTTGCTTGGACAGCGCGCGCTGGGTCAGCAGGAACCGGCCCCGCGGGTCGAAGACGTAAGCCGAGAACGCCAGGTGCAGCGGCGTCCGGTCGTGGTGACTGCTCGCCTTCGGGGCCGTCCCCACCGTGGCGCCGTCCTCGTCGACCAGCACGATCAGCTCAGTCATGACTTTCCTTTCACCGCGCCGATCGACTCCTGCAAGGCGATGGCCATTCAACGACTGCGAACTCTAGACTGACGCGGCGCCAGACGTCAGGCGTCGTGGCAAAGAGAATGGGGCCGGAATTGACCGTCACCGAAGAGCCGATTCGCGACTACCCGTTCGAGCCCTTTCGAGGCGAGCTGCCCCAAGAGTTGCTGAAGATGGTGCACACCAAGCCGGTGTCGAGGGTCCGGATCCCGGACGGCCGGGTGGTCTGGCTGGTGGTCGGTTACCCCGAGGCCAGCCTGGTGCTCTCGGACCCGAGGTTCGCCCGGCGCAACGCCGAGCTAGTGCCGGACGCCCAGCCCCAGGGCTGCCCGGTCCAGGACGCCGGCGCGGCCCCGGAGCCGCCGGCCGATGCCGAGCAGTGCCCGGCGGGCCAGCGCCAGCTGAGCATGGACGGCAAGCCGCACCACGACCTGCGCCGGTTGGCGGCCCGGGCGTTCACCGCCCGCCGGATCGAGGCCTACCGACCCCGGGTGCAGGCGATCACCGACGAGCTCATCGACGCCCTGATGGCAGCCGGCCCACCCGGAGACCTGGTCTCCGGACTGGTGGTGCCGCTGCCGGTCATCGTCACCTGCGAGCTGTTGAGCATTCCGGTCGCCGACCGCGATCAGATCGCGGACTGGGCCAACGACATCATGGCGCTGACCGCGCACGGCCAGGCCGCTGCCGCCAAGGCCGATGCCGAGCTGCGGGCCTACCTGCTGCGGCGGTTGACCGCCCGGCGGAACGAGCAGGGCGAGGACCTGCTCGGGTCCTGGCTCTCGACCCAGGCCGGTTCTGACCTGAGCGACGCCGAGATCGTCGGCCTGGCCATCGCGGTGCTGATCGGCGGCCGTGAGATCAGCTCGACCAGCGCCGGCATCCGTGCGCTGTTCCAGCACCCGACGGCGTTGCGGCGGCTGCGCGAGGACCCCTCGCTGCTGCCGGCGGCGGTGGAGGAGATCCTGCGCTACACCTCGGTCAGCCCGATGTTCCTGGTGCAGACGGTGACCGAGGACATCGAGCTGGGCGGGCATCAGCTGCGCGCCGGTGACGGCGTGATGGCCGTGCCGTGGGCGGCCAACCGGCACGACGCCGCCTTCGCCGAGCCCGACCGCTTCGATCTGGACCGGCCCCAGAACAACCCGCACCTGACCTTCGGCTTCGGCCCGCACTTCTGCCTGGGGGCGGCGCTGGGCCGCCTGCAGGTCGAGATCGCCATCGGCACCCTGCTGCGCCGGATGCCCGGGCTGGCCCCGGTGACCCCCCTGCAGGATTTGCCTTGGCGCGACGAGCGAATCAACTGCGGGCTCGCGGAGTTCCCGGTGACCTGGTAGCCGCCGGCCGTGGCGCCCCGGCGGGCCCGTCGCCGGCATCGACCAGGAAACATCGATTATCCGACAAATGCGAAGGGTAAAAGACCGTAGACAGCTCGACGTATCTGCCGCTTATTCGGCAAGACGAATCGTCGACTCCGGTGATTATTTCCATTGGCTAGCGCACTATTCGAACCTTGACTTAGTGTCTGCGCTACCGCACGATTCAGCACGATGCGCCGGACGAGGCTGTCATGAGCACGCCAGCCGCCTGAACGCCGTTGTGCTCCGAACAGAAAGCCTGCCTGGTGCCCTTCTTCTATGACGCAGCCACCTCCCTGCAGGACCCCGCTCTCCGGCTCGCCAGCATGATCAACCTGGCGACCCCGTACGCGGTCCGGGTGGTCGTCTCGCTGGGAGTGCCCGAGCAGCTGGCGGCCGGCGTGCACGAGGCGGACGCCCTGGCCGCCGCGGTGGGCGCCGATCCGGACACCCTCACCCGGCTGCTGCGCTACCTCGTGCACCGCGAGGTGTTCACCGAGGAGCCCCGGGGCCACTTCGGCCTGACCGAGGTCAGCAGGCTGCTGCTGGATCGCAGCCCCGGCGGCATGGGCCGCTGGCTGGACCTGGAGAGCATCGGCGGCCGGATGGACCTGGCCTTCGCGGGGCTGCTGCATTCGGTGCGCACCGGCGAGGTGGCCTATCCGGTCGTGCACGGCCGGAGCTTCTGGGAAGACCTCGATATCGAGGCGCACCGGCGCTTCATCGACGAGTTGATGCTGGTGCAGTCAGCGATGACCTCTCCCCAGGTCGCCGAACTCTACGACTGGAGCGCAGTCACCGACGTGGTCGACGTCGGCGGCGGCAGCGGCGGGCTGCTGGCCGAATTGCTGGGCAGGCACCCGCACCTGCGCGGTGTGCTGGTGGACCTGCCCAGCGCCCCGGCGGTCGCCAAGCAGCTGTTCGCCGACCGCGGGCTCACCGACCGGACCCAGATCGTGACGGGCAGCTTCTTCGAGGAGCTGCCGGCCGGTCACGACGTCTACACCATCTCGCGGGCGATCACCGACTGGCCGGACTCCGAGGCCACCCAGGTCCTGGGCCAGATGGCGAAAGCCGCCGGCGAGAAGGGCCGGGTGCTGATCATCGAGGTGCTGCCCACCGACCCGCAGGTCCCGTACTCGACCTCCTTCGACCTGGAGATGCTGGTCACCGTCGGAGGCCGGGAGCGCACCCTGGAGGATTTCAACGCGATCGCCGCCGCCGCCGGCCTGGCGCCGACCCGGGTCATCCGGGGGCAGCAGGCGCTGGTGCTACTGGAATACGCATGCGCCTCCTGCTGACCAGCCAGCCCACCTCCTCGCACCTGGTCACGGGACTGGTCCCGCTGGCTCAGGTCGCCCGTGCGCTGGGGCACGAGGTCGCGGTGGCCACGGCAGGCTCGATGGCCGCCGAGCTGGCACTGCACTCGGTGGACTGCCTGGCACTGCCCGGCGTGGCCGATCAGCAGGCGATGCGGACCGACCCGGAGCTGACCGTCCGGTACGGGCTGCCGACGGAGATGATGCGGCCGGGCAAGCGGACCGTCTACGCCGCCAACTGGCGGAAGTTCAGCCTCGCCTACGCGGGCCCGATCGCGCTGGAGCTGGCCCGCGCGGTGCTGGCCCTGGACTGGCAGCCGGACGTGATCGTCAGCGAGCCGACCGAACACGGCGGCCGGCTGGTGGCCAGCGTGCTGGGCATCGCCCACGTCACCCTGGACAACAACCCGCTGATCGCCCTGGAGCGCCAGGTCACCGAGCCCATGCTGCGCCAGCAGCTGGTCGAGCTGGGCCACCACGGCGAGCTGGACGCCCCACGCCGGGCCGGCGTGCTGCCCGAGCGGTGCTATCCCGCCGAGCTCGCGGACACTGCCAGCGGCTACTACCGGGTTCCCGGCCCGCTGCTGAACCAGCCCCGGCTGCGGCCCGAGCTGCTCGACCTGGCCGAGGACCGCCCGCTGGTGCTGCTGAGCCTGGGCTCGCTCGCCCTCACCCTGTGCGGCATGGGAGAGCAACTGCTCGAGCCGATCCTGCAGGGGCTGGGCGAGCTGTCCTGCGAGGTGATCCTGACCCTCGGCGGCCTGTCGGGGCAGATCATGGGCCCGGTGCCGGCCAACGTGCACGTCACCGACTACCTCCCGCAGGCGGCGCTGCTGGCCGCGTGCGACCTGTTCATCACCCACGCAGGCTTCAACGCCTTCCGCGAGGGGCTGACGGCCGGGGTGCCGATGGTCGCCCTGCCCTCGTTCGCCGACCAGCCGGTCAACGCCGATCAGATCGTGGCGCTGGGGGTGGGGGAGCGGCTCGACATCGACTCCTTCACCGCCGCCGACCTCAGCAACGCCTGCACCCGGGTGCTCACCGACCCGGGGCCGCGCCGCAACGCGCGCGCGATCCAACGCGAACTGCTCACCCTGCCGGGATTCGAGCAGCTGGTGTGCGACCTCGAGGCGTTGCCCGTACCGCGGATGCTGTCCGCTTGCCAGTCTGGAGATCTCAGGCCATGACCATTACCGGACCGGTCCCACCCGGGATGCTCGACGATCTGGCCAGTAGCCGCACCGGCGAGCTGCTCACCGACGAGCTGGCGGCCCGGTGGCCGTCGGACTCCGACGAGCTGAACACCATCGCCCGGTACGCCCTGCTGCCGGCCGGCAAGTTCCTGCGGCCGGTGATGACCATGATCGCGGCCGAAGCGGTCGGCGGTGACCCGAGCCAGGTGCTGCCGGCGGCGCTGGCGATGGAGTACCTGCACGTGGCCACCCTGACCCACGACGACATCATCGACGGCGACATGCTGCGCCGGGGCCGCCCCACGGTGCATGTCGCGCACGGCCTGGCGCACGCGATCGTCACCGGCGACCACCTGATCTTCGCCGCCTTCACCGGGATCGCCGAGTGCCGGGCAGCCGGCACCCGGGACCCGGCCGTGGTGGAGTCGGTGGCGGTGCTGGCCGAGGCCGGCTCGGACCTGTGCCGGGGCCAGATGCTGGAGGCGCAGCTGGTCGGCGACATCACCGCCGAGCCGGCCGCCTACCTGGAGATGGCGCGGCTGAAGACCGGCGCGCTGTTCCGGGCGGTCTGCCAGATCGGCGCGCTGCTGGCCGGCGCCGACAGCGCGCAGGCCGCGGCGCTGGGCCGTTACGGCTCGGACCTCGGGGTGGCCTTCCAGATTCGCGACGACCTGATCCTGTTCGCCGATCCCGAGGTCAGCGACAAGCCGACCGGCAGCGACCTGGCCAACGGCCGGCCCACCCTGCCGGTGTTGATGGCCTACCAGACCTCGGACGCCGACACCCGGCTGGCGATGGGCGCCGCGCTGACCCGCCGCTCGGCCGAGCGCGCCGAGTTCGACGAGTTCCGGTCGCTGCTGATGGCCACCGGCGCCCTGCAGGGTTGCCAGGACCACGCCAGCGAGTATGGTCAGCGCGCCTTGAACGAGCTCTCCCGACTGCGGCCCTCGCGCAGCGTCGACCTGCTGACCGGCATCGTCCGGTGGGCAGTCACCACCAGGCCATGACACCGGGCACCGCTGCCACCCGGCTGCGCGCTGGGGTGATCGCGCACCTGCAGACCTGGCGGCTGTACACCTTCTGGTACGTCGGGTTCCTCGGCCTGGCCGGCGCCGGCCTGAGCCCGGGCGAGCACGACGGCCTGCGGCTGTTCGCCGCCTGGGCGGTCCCCACGCTGGGCTGGCTCGGCGGGCACTACCTCAGTGACTACTTCGACCGCGAGCTCGACGCCCTCGCCAAGCCGCACCGGCCGATCCCGTCCGGCCGGCTGCCGGCCCGGGTGGCGCTGGCCTGCGGCGTGCTGGCGATGCTGTGCGTGGCGGCGCTGGCGGTGCTCACCGGCTGGCGCACCAGCCTGATCGCGGTGCTGGCGGTGGCCGCGGTGCTGGCCTACGGGCTGCGGCTCAAGGCCCTGGGAATCGCCGGCAACCTGGTCCGGGGCCTGCTCGGGGCGCTGGCGCTGCTGTACGGGGCGGCCACCGTGCCGCCCTTGGACTGGAGGGCGCTGCTGCCGTTCGTCGCCGCCTTCTGGCTGCACGACACCTGCACCAACCTGGTCGGCACGCTGCGCGACGTGGACGGCGACCGGGCCGGCGGCTACCGCACCCTGCCGGTCACCCACGGCACCGCGACCGGCGTCCGGACCGCGCTGGGCCTCTACGTCCTGACGCTGCTGGCAGCTGGCTGGGGCGGCGTGCTGGCCGAGTCGGACGGCCGGCGGGGCTGGTACCTGGCGGGGCTGGCCGGGGTCGCGGTGTTCGGCCTGGCCGCCCTCGCGCCGCTGCTGAGCCGGCAACACCAGCTGCCGGCCCGGGACGCGCTGCGCGCGCACGAGCTGCTGGTGCTGGAGCGGCTGTGCCTGGCGGCGGCGGTGATCGGGCTCGGACTCGGGGCGTGGCTGGCGCTGCTGCTGCTGGCGCCCGCGCTGATCCTGACTTGGTGGTCGCAGCGCACCCTGCGGACCTGGTACGAATTCGGCGCCGGCTCCAAGACCGGCGCAGTCGAGCACCCGCCCGGCGCCGCACCGCCGAGCGTGGAGAAAGGAAGCACCTATGCCTGAGGTCATCGAGCGGGCCGGGCACGCCGTCCGGCTGGGCGCAGAGGAGCTGTTCGGCCGCCAGCGCGAGAACGGCGCCTTCGGCGACGACCCGCCGAGCTCGGTGCTGGGAACGGCGGGGGCGATCACCGCGCTGCAGTTCGCCGACCCCGCCGGCTCGGCGGAGCTGATCGCCGACGGCGCCCGGTGGCTGCGTTCGGCGCAGCTGCCCGACGGTGGCTGGGGCGGCGTCCTGGGCGCCGGCAGCGAGCCGGTCGCGACGTCGGTGGCCGCCGCGACCCTGCAGATCGTCGACTCGGCCGCCAGCGCCGAGGCGATCGCCGCGGGCCGGGCCAGGCTGGAGCAGTTCGGCGGCATCGCGGCGGTGACCGACCCGGCGGTGCTGCTGCTGTGCAAGACCTTCTTGATGCTGGCCGGCTTCCTGCAGCCCTCGGACCTGCGCCGGCTGCCGCTGGAGATCGTCCTGTTCGACAAGCCCAGGCGGCAGAACGTCTCGTTCCGCACCGCGCCGTTCGCCGCGATGGCGCTGGCCCAGTCGGTCACCGACCCGGCCCCGGGGCTGCGCGGCCTGACCTCGCGGCTGGCCCGGGGCAAGGCGCTGAAGCTACTGAGAGAGGTCTACGAGCACGAGGGGCGGACCGGGGACTTCAGCGAGGACCCGTGGCCGTCCGCGCTGGTCTGCCTGAGCCTGGCCAGGGCCGGCCTGGCGCCTGACATGGTCGCTGCCAGCGCGGGCTACCTGCGCCGCTCGGTCCGTCCCGACGGCTCCTGGGACGCCGTCAGCAACCTGGACCTGACCCGGTCCGGCTTCGCGGCCACCGGCCTGATCGCGGCCGGCTACGCCGCCGATCCGCGGCTGGAGCCGACCCGGCAGCTGTTCCACCGCTGCCAGCAGCGCCAGGAGTTCACCGTGCTGGCCTGCCCGCCGGGCGGCTGGAGCTTCTCCGGGGCGCGCGGCTGGCCGGTGACGCTGGAATCGGCCGAGATCATCGCAGCGCTGGCCGGGATGCCCGGCCACCAGAGCGACTCGGCGCTGCGCACCGGGCTGGAGTGGCTGCGCGGCCGGCAGGACAGCCGCGGCTCGTGGAGCCTGTGGGTCCGCGACACCAAGCTGGCCAACGACGGCCCGTGCCCGAGCATCACCAGCCAGGGCATCACGGCGCTGCTGGACGCCGGCGAGCCGGTTGACGGCCCCGAGGTCAGCAAGGCGGTGGCCTGGCTGCTCACCCAGCAGCGGCCGGACGGGACCTTCGACAACCTCTGGTACCGCGACTACACGACCGGCACCTCGGCGGTGCTGGCCGCGCTGGGCCGGGCCGGGCAGGCCGATCACCCGGTGGCCGGCCGGGCCCGGCAGTGGCTGACCGACACCCAGCGCCCGGACGGCTCGTGGGGTGACGGGGCCGAGGCGGACAGCTCGGTGGAGGAGACGGCCTGGGCTCTGCACGCCCTGCTCGAGGCCGGCCTGGACCCGGCCGCCGAGCCGGTCGCCAAGGCCGTGGACTGGCTGGTGAGCGCCCAACTGCCCACCGGTGGCTGGCAGCCGAGCCGGATCTGCGCCTACATCCGGCATCACATGTACTACCCCAACGGCGCCATCACCCGAGGCCTGGCGCTGCGCGCGCTGGGGCTGTACCAGCACAAGATCCAGACCGGCGGCGGCTCGCGGGCAGTGACCGCGGCCGGCCCGGCCAGCAGCGAGGAGTCCGGCTGATGAGCGTGCACGACCTGTCGATGAACGAGTCCCGCTTCGGCCCGCTGCCCAGCGTGCGGGCGGCCGTCGAGCAGGGAGCGGCACAGCTGCACCGCTACCCGTCGCACACCGCGGCCGGGCTGGTCAGCGCGCTGGCCGGCCACCTGGACGTGCCCGCGACCGAGGTGCTGGTCGGCCCCGGCTCGGCCGGGCTGACCCAGAACCTGATCGCCTCACTGGGCCCGGACCGCCCCGAGGTGGTGTACGCGGCGCTGTCGTTCGAGGCCTACCCGCTGATGGTGCTCAACACCGGCTGCCGGCCGGTTCCGGTGCCGATGGCCGGCCTGGCCCACGACCTGGACGCGATGGCCGCGGCGGTCACCCCGCAGACCCGCTGCGTGCTGGTCTGCAATCCGAACAACCCGACCGGCGTCGTGCTCGGGCGCGCCGAGCTGACCGCCTTCCTCGATCAGGTGCCGGAGTCGGTGCCGGTGATCATCGACGAGGCCTACCGGGAGTTCGTCACCGATCCGGATGCCGCCGACGGGATGGCGCTGCGGGCCGGCCGGGACAACGTGTGCGTGCTGCGGACCTTCTCCAAGGCCTATGGCCTGGCCACCCTGCGGGTCGGTTACGCGGTGGTGCCCGAGTCCATCGCCCAGCGTGCCCGGATGACCAACATGGTGTTCTACCCCGGTGGCCTGGCCCAGCTGGCCGCGGTGGCCGCGCTGGAGCCCGCGGCCGAGAAGCAGGTGCTCGAGCGCTGCGCCGAGTTCGCCGGGATCCGCGCCCAGTTCATCGAGGACCTGCGGGCGGCCGGCCTGGACGTCCCGGACTCGCAGGCCAACTTCGTGTGGTTGCCGCTGGGCGCAGGCGCCGAGGACTTCGCCGCCCGCTGCCAGGCTGCCGGCGTGCTGGTCCGGGCCCATCCGGGCCTGGGCGTGCGGGTGACCGTCGGCACCGACGAGGCCAACCAGCGACTGCTCAGCGTGGTGGCGCCCGGATGAGGGTGCTGGTCTCGAGCTGGGGCTGGCGTTCGCACTTCTACCCGCTGGTCCCGCTGGCCTGGGCGCTGCGCTCGGCCGGCCACGAGGTGCTCGTCGCCAGCCAGCCCAGCATGGTCGAGGTGATCGTCGGCGCCGGCTTGCCGGCCGTCGCGATCGGTGAGGACCTGGACTTCGCCGAGGTGTTCCGCGGCCAGTCCGGCCGGGTGGCCACCCTGTCCGAGCGGACCCGTGGGGTGGCCACCCCGGGCTCTCGGCAGCCGGCGGTGACCACCGACGGCGGCGTCGTCCGGTACGCGGCCGCGATGGTCGAGGACCTGGTCGCCTTCGGCCGCCAGTTCGGGCCCAACCTGGTCGTGTTCGAGCCGCAGAACTTCGCCGCCGCGATCACCGCCGCGGCGCTGGGCGTGCCCGGCGTGCGCCAGCTCTGGGGCCCGGACGAGACCACCCAGCTGCACCTCGACCGCGACGCCATCCTCGGGCCGCTGGCCGCCCGGGTCGGACTGGCGGCCGACGACGTCGAACCGGCCGGCTCGCTGATGCTGGACCCGTGCCCGCCGGGCATGCAGGTCCCGCTGGCCGGGCCGTCCCAGCCGGTCCGTTTCGTGCCTTACAACGGCCCCAGCGTGCTGCCCGACTGGTTGCGCACGCCGCCGGAGCGGCCCCGGGTCTGCCTCACCTGGGGCACCGTGATGGCCTCGCTGGGCATCGACCCGGCGCCGGACCTGGCGGCGATCATCGCCGAGGTCGCCAGCCTCGACGTCGAACTGGTGCTGGCGCTGCACCCGGCTCAGCATGCGGGGTTGACCGACCTGCCCGGCAACGTCCGGCTGGCCCGGACGCCGCTGGCGCTGCAGTTGGTGCTGCCCAGTTGCGACGCGGTGGTCCACCAGGGCGGAGCCGGCAGCATGATGACCGCGCTGACCGCCGGCGTCGCGCAGGTGGTGGTGCCGCTGGTCGGCGACCAGCACCTCAACGCCGAGCGGCTGGTCGCCGTCGGCGCCGGGATGAGCGTGCCCGACGGCGTCGCCCGCCCGGCGGAGGTCCGGCGGCTGGTCGCCGAGCTGCTCAGCGGCGACCCGCACCGGCAGCGGGCGCTCGAGCTCGCCGACCAGATCCGGGCGATGCCTTCGCCGTCGCAGATCGTGGACGTGCTCGAACGGCTCAGCAGCACCACCGCAACCAGAACCAGACCCCTGTCAGGAGCGCACCCGTGAGCCAACCGATCAGCTACCCGCTGCCGCCGCCGCCCTCGATCTACGAGCCGCCGCCACAGCTGGTCGAGTGCCAGCGCGAGCAGCCGGTGGCGCCGGTCGTGATGGCTGACGGCACCGAGGCCTACCTGGTGTCGCGCTATGACGACGTCCGCAAGATCCTGGTGGACCGGCGCTTCAGCCGGGAGGCGGTCAAGGAGCCGGGCGGGCCGGCCAAGGAGCTGGGCGCGCTGGAGACCGAGTCCCTGATCGGGATGGACCCGCCGTACCACACCCGGCTGCGCAAGCTGGTCTCCTACGCCTTCACCCCGCGCCGGGTGGAGGAGCTGCGGCCCCGGATCACCGAACTGGTGAACGAGCTGCTGGACAAGATGCTGGTCGGGCCGGGACCGGTGGACCTGGTGGAGGACTTCTCGACCCCGCTGCCGGTGGCGGTGATCAGCGAGCTGTTCGGCATCCCGGAATCCGAGCGGCACAAGTGCAAGGAATGGTCGGACACCATGATGGGGGACTGGCAGGTCGACCCCGAGGGCACCGCGGCCGCCGTCCAGAGCTTCAAGGAGCTGATCGACAGCCGCCGGGACCACCCGGGCGACGACCTGCTCACCGCATTGCTGAAGGTCAATGTCGATCAGGACCGGCTGTCGGACCAGGAGCTGCTGATGGTGAGCATCGGCGTGATGATCGGCGGGCACGAGACCACCACCACCCAGCTCAACCTGTTCGTGCTGACCCTGCTGCGCTTTCCCGAGCAGCTGGCCGCGCTGCGGGCCGACCCGAGCAAGGTCGGAGACGCCGTCGAGGAGCTCAGCCGGTTCATCCAGCTCGGCGAGACCGGCGTGATGCTGCCCCGGGTCACCACCGCGCCGGTCGAGCTCAGCGGCACCCTGATCCCGGCCGGCGCCACCGTGCTGCCGGCATTCATGGTCGCCAACCGCGACCCTGCGGTGTTCACCGAGCCGAACGGGCTGGACCTGGACCGGCCGGCCAACCCGCACCTGGCCTTCGGCGCGGGCGTGCACCACTGCCTCGGCGCGCAGCTGGCCCGGGTGGAGTTGCAGGAGGCGTTGAGCGGGATGCTGCGCCGGATGCCCAACCTGCGGCTGGCGGTGCCCGAGTCCGAGCTGCGCTACACGCAGGGCCTGGTCGTCCGGCGGCTGGAAGAGCTGCCGCTGTGGTGGTGAGCCGGAAGTGGCGCGGCCGGAGGCGGTGACCGCCGCCGGCCAGCTGCTGCTGAGCCGGCTGGTCGAGTTGCTGCGGGCCGAGCCGCTGGTGTTGGCGGCCTGGCTGTACGGCAGTCACGGCCGCGGCGAGGCCGACGCCTACAGCGACCTGGACGTGTGGGTGGTGGCCGAGGACGTCCCCGGCCTGCTCGCCAGGTGGCCGGAGCTGGCCGCCGGCCTGGGGCCGCTGGCGCACGTCGAACCGATGCGGGGCATGACCGGTTTCCGGCACGTGCTGCCGGACTGGACCTGCCTCGACGTCTGGATCAGCCCGCGGACCGCGATCGACAGCCGGGACGCCGGCGCGGTGCGGTTGCTGTTCGACCGGGCCGGCGTGGGCGGCGAGCTTCCGGCCGCGACGCCGGCCCCGGCGCCCGCTGTCGACAAGGCCGTCGGGTTGACGTCGGAATTCCTGCGGACGCTGGGCCACCTGCCCGCGGTGCTGGCGCGCGGGGACGTGCTGTACGGGGCGTCGCTGGCCCAGGTGCTGCGGCTGACGCTGATCGAGCTGATGCTGTGCGACCTGCGGCTGGCTGACCCTGGTGGAGCCAGCAGCCAGTACCGGCGACTGCCGGCGGACCGGCGCGCCGCGCTGCTCGCGCTGCCGGTGATCGGCAACGACCTGGACTCGATCCGGGCCGCCCAGCTGGCCTGCGCCGAGCTGTTCCTGCCGCTGGCTCGCACGCTCTGCGGCGCGCGGTTTCCGGACCAGCTGTGCCAGGCGTTGGCCGGCTGGCTGGGCCGCGAGCTGGGAGTGCGGCTGCCCGGCTGATTGCCGCGGGCCGATTCGTGCCTGCTGCTCAGTCAGCTGTTTGGCCAGTCAGCTGTTTGGCCAGCTTTAGCTGTTTGGCCAGTCAGCTGTTGGCCAGTCAGCTGTTTGGCCAGTCAGCTGTTGGCCAGCTTCAGCAGGTGCTCGGTGATCGCCTCGTCGGCCGGGCCCGGATACCGCAGGCCGGCCGCGCCGGCAATCTCGCCGGCCAGCCGGTTGAACAGCGACACGCTGGCGGTCAGAGCCCGCCAGGAGTCGGCGGCGTCGAACCGGCCGAACACCTCGTGGGCGTCCTGCCAGACCCTCGGATCGGCCCACCGGCTCAGGTGCCGGCCCTTGCGGTACTCGTCCAGCGGGCGGCCGGTGAGCACCGCGGCGTGCCACTCGATCAACAGCAGCAGGTGCTGCTTCATCGTCCATTCCCGTGACTTGGCCTCCCACAGCTCGCCGCGGATCAGGTATTTGGGCACCCGCAGCGCCTCGAACCAGAACGCGTCGGCGACCGCCCGCAGCTCCAGCTGGGTCAACGGCTGCTGAGCGGGCTGCCCGGGCGCGGCGGCCGGTAGCCCGGCGGTCACCCCGTCGGGGTCCCACAGCACCCGGTAGCCGGGTGCGTAGACCCGGTCCAGCTGCTGGGTGGTGACCATCTCGGCGAACCGCGCCGCGTCGATCACGGTGAAGTCGACGATCGCCCCGCCGGCGTAGATCACCCCCACCATCGGATAGGCCTGGGTGCTGGCCGCGGCGAAGGCGTCGACCACCTGGGTGGCCCACACCTCGCCCAGCTCGGCCCACCAGGGACCGCTGGCCATCAGAGCCGCCACATCGGGCACGACCAGCTCGAGGTCGAGGTCGGACAGCGGGTCGATCTGCGAGCCGGGCTGCGCCATCGAACCGGTCAGGATCAGCGCCCGGGCCCGTTCACCGGACTGCGCCCAGCGCAGGATCCGCTGCAGCAGAACCGGGTGCGTCATTCTTCTCGAGTTCTCCCTCGTAGTGGACCCGGCATGCATAGCATGTCCGGATGCAGACAGTCGGAAAGTCAGCGCTGGTGATCGGAGCCGGGATCGCCGGACTGTGCGCGGCCCAGACGCTGGCCGACCGGTTCGAGCAGGTGCTGGTGCTCGATCGCGACAAGCTGCCGGACGCCGCCGTGCCGCGGCGCGGGGTGACCCAGGGCGGGCACGGCCACGTCCTGCTGGTCTCGGGGCAGCGGGCGTTGAGCGAGCTGTTCCCCGGGCTGATGGATGAGCTGGTCGAGGCCGGCGGGGTGCGCTTCGACCCGGGGACCGAGCTGTCCTTCTACCGGTTCGGCTCGATCTGGCCCCGGGTGCCTTCCGAGCTGCGGCTGGTGACCTTCAGCCGGCCGTTGCTGGAGCTGGCGATCCGCCGCCGGGTGGCTGCGCTGCCCGGGGTGAGCTTTCGCGAGGCGGTGTCGGTGGCGGCCCTGCAGGGCGCCGACGGCCGGGTCACCGGCGCCCGGCTGGACGACGACGAGGTGATCGAGACCGACCTGATCATCGATTGCACCGGCCGCGGCGCCCGGTCCAACCACTGGCTGGCCGCGCTGGGCTTCCCGGCGCCGAGGGTCAGCGAGGTCAAGGTCGGGGTCGGGTACGCGACCCGGTTCTATCGCCGCTCACCGGGAGATCTGGTCGAGGGCTCCGCGGTGTTCTCGCTGCCGAGCCCTCCGCAGGACAAGCGCGCCGGGCTGGCCCTGCCGGTGGAGGATGACCGGTGGCTGATCTCGCTCGGCGGCTGGCACGACGACTTCCCCCGCGACCTGACGGCCTTCGAGCAGCATGCCCGGGCCTTGCCGCATCCGGGCATCGCGCGGCTGGTCGAGCGGTGCGAGCCCCTGACGGAGCTGTCGGTGGTGCAGTACCCGTCCAGTCGGCGGCGCTACTTCGAGGAGCTGACCGAGGTGCCCGGCGGGTACCTGGCACTCGGTGACTCGATCTGCAGCTTCAACCCGATCTATGGCCAGGGCATGACCTGCGCGGCGCTGGAAGCCGTCGAGCTGGGCAGGCTGCTGGACGATTCCGCAGGCTCCGGCTCGGGTTCGGCGCTGGGTCAGGAGCTGTCCACCCGGTACTACCAGCAGGCCGCCAAGATCGTGGCGACGCCGTGGCAGTTCGCGACCGGCGGGGACTTCAGCTACCCCGAGACCGGGGGAGAGCGCCCACGTGGCATCCGGCTGAAGAACGCCTACGCCAAGCGGGTCCAGCTGGCCTCGATGGTCGACCCGCAAGTGCGCCGGGCGTTCACCTCGGTGCAGCACCTGATCACCGATCCGGCCGTGCTGCTGAAGCCGGCGATGGTGGCCCGGGTGCTGCGCGGGGCACGCAAGGCGCAGCCGCACTGAGCTGCTTGATCGTGCTGCCGGCTTGATCGGGGCGAGGCTGGTTGATCGGGCGAACGAAGTTGTTTCGCCGTCCTAGGCGGCCGGTGATTTGTGCAGGTTCTTTTCCACGTGTGCTGCGACGGCGAGCAACCAGGCGCGGTAACTCTTCCAGCCATCACCGGGCGGGTAATAGGAGATGTGGAGCTCGTCCAATAACTGCTCTATCTCTTGCTCGGTGTGGCATTGATCGAGCACTTGGCGCACCTCAGTGCCAAAGCGGGGGGCCCAGTGCGGTTCGCCATCGGTGAAGTCGTCGACTGCGTGCCAAAGATCCGGGTAATCGTCAGCCCAGTCTTCGTGCAGGTAGCCGCCGAGAAATTGCTCCAAGGCTTCGAACTTCATTCGATCACCATAGCCGTGTGGATTCGAAACCCCGTCGGCATCGCTGAACTTCGTCTGAGAACCAGCTTTACCACAGAAGCGTCGACGGGTCCGGTGCTTGTTCGAGTGATGACAACGCCGACATGCTGCGGCATTGAGCCGACGAGCCTATGGGTTTTGCCCGTACCTTCTAGCCAACGATTCACCCTTGGACCGTGCGCATCCAGCACCCGTGCGATGGTGTTCTCTGCGATCTCGCGATCATAAAAGGTGGACGCAGCCTTGAGCTGGGGTTCGGTGGCTAGCCGGTGGCGTAGGTAGTCCTCTGTTTTGCCGACGTGCTTGGCCAGGGTGTGGCCGCCCTCGAGTCCTTCGTGGGCCATCAGGCCGCCGCCGGGGACCAGGTGGGTGACGTTGCCAGCGGCTCGCAAGCCGCGAACGGCGCTGCCGCCGATCGGGACCGCCGCGGCTAGTTGCAGGCCCAGGTGGGTGTTGCTGACCTGCTCGCCCTGGGCCCGGCGGGTGGCGTCGACGGCCACCTGCGTCAGGGCGAGAACGGTCGCCGCTGCCAGGCACGCCATGCCGGCCGGTGGGCAGATGAACAGCAGGCCCACGCCGAGCACGGTCAGGTCGATATTCAGGGTGCCCAGGCAGTCGGAGATGTTGGCCAGGGACGGGTGCGCCAGCGCCCGCTGGTACGGGCTGAGGTGCCGTTTGGCCACTGCGGCCAGGGACCGCCCAAGCGCGGAGAAGCCGTGCTTGTCCCGGGTCGGGTCGGCCTCGTCGGCCTCGAACAGCGCCCGGACGCAGCGATCCAGGGCGTCGGCCCATCGGTCATAGCCGGCCTTGAAGTCTCTGGCGATCAACAGCAGGCCCGCCGTGTCCGCCACCGGCCGGACCGGCAGCGCAGTGGCCCAGAAACTGGCCGGCGCCTGCTCAGGGTCGGTCGGCTGCCGGATCAGCTCGTCATAGCGCTGGCGCAGCTGGCTGCGGGCGGCCAGCAGCCGAGGCGCGGTCTCGTCCAGGGCGCCGGCGTAGGCGTGTAGCGCGCTGGCGTAGCGCTCATAGCGTTCGGCGGTGGCCGACATGCACGGCGCGTTGGCGCGGACCTGCTCGACGAATGCCCGGTGCGCCGGCCCGGTCCATAGCGGGGTGTCGGCGTTGGACAGCAGCACCGAGGCGACCCGGCGCAGCTCAGCGGCCCAGGCGCCGGACCGGGCCGCGGCGGAATGCAGGCCCACCGGATCCCCGGCCGGCATCCGCTGATCCAAGCAGACCTGCGCGGCCAGCAAACCCTCACCAGGCAGCTCGAACCGGCTAATCGCCATAGCCACCGCGCTGGCCGGCCCGCATCCCCATGCCGCAGCACGCTAGGCAAATCGGCCCGACCCGTGCGCTGAGTTATCCACAGCCCAACCGCTCACCGACTCAGCTGGGCTCAGCGCTGTCGCGGCTTCCCACCTGATCGCTGGCCGCGCAGCAGGGCGACAAGCCGGGCGTCACCCTGCTGCGCGGCCGATGTTCAGCGATGGAGCCGGTTCAGGAGTACAGGCAGGCGCCGATGACCGACGACTCGTCCCAGTTCACCGTGTCGAGCCGGGACCAGCCGTTCACGCCGGTACTCAGGTCGCGGATGTAGAGCCAGTAGGTGCTGCCGTTGTAGACCATGCAGTGGACGTCGATGTTGTGACTGGCATAACCGACGCCGAGGGCATCGCAATCCGGAGACGGGGGAGATCAGCCTTACGCCGGAACAGAATCAGCGCTGAGTGGCGACTACATCGGTCGCGTACGACCGATGCCGAGGGACCAACATCCGGCTGTCACAGAGCCGGCCGGCAGACTTTCCGCGTGCGGGCTCAGCGGTAGGCGGAGAACCCGGTGAGCCGCTCGCCGAGCACCAGGGTGTGCACCTCGTGAGTGCCCTCGTAGGTGTAGACCGTCTCCAGGTTCACCGCGTGCCGCAGCGCCGGGTACTCGGTGGTGATGCCCGAACCACCCAGGATGCTGCGAGCCTCCCGGCAGACCTCCAAGGCTGAGCGAACGTTGGAGAACTTGCCGAAGCTGACCTGGTGTGGCTGGAGCTGGTGGGCGTCCTTGAGTTCGCCCAGCCGGCGCGACACCAGCTGCATGTTGGCCACCGTCACCGCCAGCTCGGCCAGCTTGCGCTGGGTCAGCTGGAAGCCCGAGATCGGCCGGCCGAACTGGACCCGGCTGTTGGCGTAGTCCAGGGCGCTGGCCAGGGAGTCGCGGGCCGCGCCGACCACGCCGCTGATGATCCCGAACCGCGCCTCGGTCAGGCACCCCAGCGGCGCGCGCAGCCCGCGGGCCTCGGGCAGCTGGGCACTGGCCGGCAACCGGACCTCGTCGAAGCTCAGCTCAGAGGTGATCGAGGCGCGCAGCGAGATCTTGTGATGCACGTCGGAGCTGGTGTACCCAGGGGTGCCCTTCTCGACCAGGAAGCCCCGCACGCCGTCGTCGGTGCGTGCCCACACCACGGCGACCTCGGAGATCGAGCCGTTGGTGATCCACATCTTCGAGCCGTGCAGGATCCAGTCGGCGTCCTCGCCCGGGCCGGAGCGGCGGGCGTAGGTGCGCATCGACGACGGGTCCGAGCCGGCGTCGGCCTCGGTCAGGCCGAAGCAGCCGATCGCCTCGCCGCGGGCCATCCTGGGCAGCCACTCACGCTTCTGCTCCTCGCTGCCGTAGGCGTGGATGGCATACATCGCCAGCGAGCCCTGCACGCTGACCAGGGACCGCAGGCCCGAATCGACCGCCTCGATCTCGGTGCAGGCCAGCGCGTACTGACTGGCCTTGGCGCCGGCGCACTCGTAACCCTGCAGGTGCATGCCGAGCACGCCGAGCTTGCCGAACTCCAGCGCCAGGTCTCGAGCCGGCAAGGTGCCCGCCTCGAACCACTCGGCGATGTGCGGACGAAGCTGCTCGGTGGCGAACCTGCGGACGGTGTCGCGAAGCAGCCGATCCTCGCTGTCCAGGGTGTCGTCGAGGTCGAGCAGGTCCAACCGGTCCAGAGCGTTGAAGTCGGCCTGAGGTGCGATCGTCATGGACGTCACGATAGTCCCCGGGGTGCTTTGCCGCCTCGGGCTGCGAGGCGAGTGTGGGGTAGTCGTTAGGCTGTCGGACATGTCCGGACCGCTGCCCTTCGACCCGGTCGAGCGTGCCAGCGATTCGTGGGCCAAGCACTACCCCGAAGCCGGCGAGCAGGTGTACGCCGCGATGCGGGCGGTGACCTCGATCATGCGTGCCCAGCAGATCCTGATCGCCGGCCTGGACGCCTCGTTGCGGCCCTTCGGCCTGACCTTCGCCCGCTACGAGGCGCTGGTGCTGCTGACCTTCTCCTCCACCGGCGCGCTGCCGCTGTCCAAGATCGGTGAGCGGTTGCAGGTGCACGCGACCAGCGTGACGAACCTGATCGACCGGTTGGAGGCCTCGGGCATGGTGCGCCGCGAGCCCAACCCGCGTGACGGCCGGGGCACCCTGGCGGTCCTCACCGATGAGGGCCGGCGGGTCGCCGACGCGGCCACCCGCGAGCTGCACAAGAACCAGTTCGGGCTGCAGGGACTCACGCTCGAGGACCTGCAGGGCCTGTTCACCACCCTGCGCCGGCTGCGGATCGAGGCCGGCGACTTCGCCGTCTGAACGCCGGCCGCCGGAAGAACGCTCAGCGCCGTCAGCGCACCGGATGGCAGCGCACCGGATGGCAGCGCACGGGCTGTCAGCGCACGGGCTGTCAGCGCACCGCCGGCTCGAGGATGCTCAGCCGGCGCTGCCGCGGATCGACCAGCAGTTGCCGTCCCAGCGGCAGCACCCCCATCGGGGATGAGTGGCCGTAGTCCAGGTTGGCCACGAACGGCAGGTCGGGACGCCCAGCCACCACCAGTTCGTCGCGGATCGCGTCGTAGAGGGCCAGGGTCTCGCGCAGCGACATCGCCTCGGGCCGGGAGAACAGCAGGGCCGAGATCCGCTCCAGGACGCCGAGCGCGGCGAACTGGCGCAGCCAGACCTGAACCTGCAGTTGTGGCGGCCGCTCGTTGGAGATCTCCAGGTGCAGCACCGCGCCCTCGAAGTCGGTCAGGGCGGGCCAGATCTCGGTGCCCATCGCCTGCGCCAGCACCTCCAGGCAGCCGCCCATGATGGGCCCCTGAACCGGCTCGCTGCCCTGCAGCCACAGCCAGCCGTAGTTGGGCACCCAGCGCCGCCGCCTGCTCTGCAACTCGGGGTCGGACCAGTCCAGCAGCTCCTCGGTCCATTCCGCCGCCGGGGCCAGGTCACCGACCGGTTCTCCTGACATCACCGTCGCGCGGAAGGACTCGGCGCTGAACTCGGCGATCCCGCCGTTCTCGGCCGCCGTGCTGAGCACCGCCATGCCGTAGAACGAGCCCACGCCGGCCTTGCCGAAGGCCAGGTGGTTGATCGTGGTGTCGGAATAGCCGGTGAACACCTTCGGATGCGCGGCGATCAGGTCGAGATCCAGGTAGGGGAGCATCCGGAGCGCGTGGAAGCCGCCGATCGCCGAGACGATGCCGTGCACCTCGGGGTTCTCCAGCGCCCAGTGCAGGTCCGCCGCCCGCGCTCGCGGGTTGTCGCGCAGCCAGTCGGAGTCCCGGGTGGCGTGCGGCGCCTCGATCACCCGCAACCCGAAGGTCTCGGCCAGTTGCCGCTTACCGGTGGCGTAGCGGTGCGGCAAGGCCGCGGCCCCGCCGGAGGACAGCGAGACGACGGCGACGGTATCGCCAGGCCGCAGCGCGGGCGGCAGGATCGATGCGTAGGCGGCCATGCCGGTCATTCTCACCGAGCGGGCAAGCGCATTCGAGGCCTGGGATGGTTCGAGGGTGGCGCGGCGGCTGATCGGGGCCGCGAAGGGGCGCCACCTGCGTAATTGCTACGTTAGGTCAGCCAAAGCACCGTTTCTAGAGGAGCGCCATGACCACGCCGGACGCCAGCACCACCATCACCGGCGATGCGGCGGACAGCCGCGGCACTCCGGGCCAGCAGTTCGTGGCCGCCCTTGCCCAGGCCGGTGGGTCCGGCGATCTCACGGTGGCCATCGACGCCCATCTGCCGGGCGCCTTTCCGCTGTTCGCCTCGCGCCCTCGATACCCGGTGCGGCACCTGCTCAACACCGCCTCGGTGGACGCCGACGGCCCGGCCGCCTATGTCTACGAGCCGTCCGCGCAGCGGCGGGAGGACTCGGGCACGACCTATGACGCGACGCCTGAGGCCACCTTCCTGCCCGAGCTGCGGGAGGCCGAGCTCAGCGACCTCACCGTGTCGGTGTCGCTGCCTCCGACGATCCTGGACCGGGCCGCGCTGCTGACCGCCTTCATCGACCGCCGGGTGCTGGTCAGGACGGCCACGATGGAGAACCAGGTGCTGCTGCGCGGCTCCGAGGACGGCAAGGTCCCCGGCCTGCTCGCCCTGCCCGGGATGCGGCGGCGCAGCAGCGAGCGCAGCCTCGACGAAGCGGTCACCGCGGTGGCCTTCGAGGTGGAGGAGACGGGTGGGTCCTGCGACGGCATCGTCGCCCATCCGGCGGTCTACTGGGAGATGGTGCGGCAGGGCTTGCTGGCCCGGCTGGGCGTCGCCGGCGTCGTGGTGTCCCGAACCCGGATGATCGCGAGAAACACGATGCTGCTGGGCGACTTCCAGGCGGCCGTGACGCTGCTGCTGCCGCACGTCAACGAGCTGTCACTGCGGCGCCGCGCCGGCGCCCGAGGCGAGGACGTCATTCAAGCGCGGACCCGGCTGGGGCTGGCTGTGCACGTGCCGCAGCACCTGATCGAGTTGACCTGGAACGGCTCCGACAGCTGAGCCGGCAGTACCAGCCGACGGTGGGCCAACGACCGGGACTGGGAACGACCGGGACTGGGAAACGACCGGGACTGAGAAACGACCGGGCCGGGGAAACGACCGCGACTGAGAACGACCGAAGCAAGGAGGCTGACCGTGGATCTCGGGCTGACCGGACGGGTGGCGCTGGTGGCCGGCTCGAGCAGCGGCCTCGGCCTGGCGGTGGCCAAGACGCTTGCCGCCGAGGGAGCGCACGTGGCGATCTGCGGCCGCGACATCGACAAGTTGGCCCACGCCGAGGCCGAGGTGGCCGCGCTCGGACCCGGCAAGGTCATCAGCACGGCCCTGGACCTGACGGACGAGGCAGCCGCGGCCGCCTGGATCGAGCACGCCGCCGAGGCACTGGACGGACTAGACATCCTGGTCACCAACTCCGGCGGTGTTCCGGGTGGGCCGGTCGACGACTTCGCGGTCGCCGACTACCGCAGGGCGATCGACACCAGCCTGTTGCCGCACGTGAGCCTCACCCTGGCGGCGCTGCCGCTGCTCAGGCAGCGCGGTTGGGGCCGCATCCTGATGATCGCCTCCGAAGTGGTGCGCCAGCCCAATCCGATCTATGGCCTGTCCTCGGTGGCCCGGCTGGGGATCCTCGGCTACATGAAGGGGCTGGTGGACGCCCTCGGCGACAGCGGGGTGACCGTCAACGTGCTGGCTCCCGGATATCACCGCACCAAGATGCTGGTCGACCAGTTCGGCGACGATGTCGACGCCGGCCTTGCCCGGGTTGCTGAGGACATCCCGCTCGGACGGATCGGCGACCCGTCCGACTTCGGCGCCCTGGCCGCCTTCTACGCCAGCAACCAGGCACGCTTCATCACCGGCGCGGTGATCATGGCTGACGGCGGCAACACCCGCGGCATCGGCTGAGGATTCAGGGCGCGCGGCACGGGCGCGGTGGAATGGGCAGCCCGGATCGCCGGTTGTCGCTGACGAGGCTCGGCTATGCCGGCGATAGCCCGGACGGCCAACCCAGGCGACCCAGACGATCAAGACCAGACGACCCGACCCGAACGACCCAGCCCCCAGACGATCCAGCCCCCAGACGATCCAGCCGCCAGACGATCCAGCCGCCAGACGCCAAACGATCCAGCCGCCCAGACCAGGGAGAAGTCGGTGATGTGTGACGTGAGGGACCCAAAACTGTCAGACCTCCTTGGGACAATTTGAGGCATGAAACAGGAGTTCTCCATCCCGTCGCTGGCCGCTCGGATCGCCACGGAAGCGGACGCTTACAAGCTGATGGAGGAGCTGCGCTGGCCGGGTGGTCAGCCCGATTCGTGCCCGCAGTGCGGCGCGGGTGAGAAGTTCTACTACCTGGCACCGAGGGACGGTGGCGAGGTCCGTAAGACCCGCACCGGAGCCGACACCGCGCGCCGGTTGTGGAAGTGCGCCACCTGCCGCAAGAAGTTCTCCGTGCTCACCGGCACCGTGTTCCACGGCTCCAAAATCCCGATCAGGACGTGGCTGTTCGTCACCCTGGAACTAGCGGCCAGCAAGAACGGCGTCAGCGCCCGCGAGATTGAGCGCAAGTACAACCTGACCCCTAAGACGGCCTGGTTCATGGTGCACCGACTCCGCGAGGGGATGCGCCGCGACGACACCGCCGACTTCCTGTCCGGTGTCATCGTCGCGGATGAGACGTGGATCGGCGGCGACCCCGGCAACCAGCACGCCCGTAAGCGGGTGGCGATGGGTCCGGACCGTTGGACGACACAGAAGACGACGATCCTGTCGGTGATCGACAAGGCGACCGGCGAAGCACGCTCCGCCGTGGTGCCCAACGTCCGCGCGTCCACCCTCCGCAAGGCGATGGAACAGGAGCTGGCGGTCAACCTCGGCGCGTCCACCCTGCACACCGACTCCGCCACCTACTACAAGCGCATCGCGGCCACCACCAAGGGCCATGAGTCGGTGAACCACAACCAGGGCGAGTACGTCCGGAACGGCGTCAGCACGAACATGGCGGAGGGGTTCTTCTCCCAGCTAAAGCGCTCCATCGACGGCACTCACCATCACGTCAGCAAGGAGCACCTACCGCGCTATCTGGCGCAGTTCGACTGGCTGTACAGCAACCGCAACGCCACCGACACGGAGCGGATGCGGACCCTGCTGGGCAACGTCGGCGGGCGGCGACTGACCTACCGGCCGCTTGTCGGCAACCGCTGATCTGAGGGGGTACGGCAAGGCCGGTTCTTCCGATACGGTGCCTCAGAACCGCCACCGTCAGAGGGAGACTTCAATGAGCGACACCGTGACCACGCTCCATTACGGCACCGAGAGTTTCATTCTCGACCTGGAAGCTGACGCTGACGCCGTTGAGGACCTAACCATTGGAATCAACATGGCCATCCAGGACGGCGGCCGGTTCGTCACGGTGCCCACCAACGACCGGGGGGAACCCCGAGAGCTGCACATCCTGTTCAGCCCCGGTGTCCCCGTCTGGATCACCACGGTAAGCAAGCGCCCGGCGAAGGTCCGCGAGGCCACTGTCCTGTAGGGCGATCACGTACTGGATGCCCGCACGTGCGCCGATCACGGTCACGTCGATGCTCTGACAGGCAAGCTGCGCTTTGCCGAACTTTTCACCGGCTGAGCGGACCAACTGCGCGGGCGATTCCTGCAAGGCGTGCTCCACAGCGGTCCTCCGGGAATTGTCGTAGGTGGCGTCTAGCTTCCGGGCATTGGTGATGACCTGACGGAAGGGAGACGGGCAGCCCTGTCGAGTGACGGGCTGGAGCAGTGACTTAGGCGGCCCCGGCCGGTGCGCTAACACCGGCCAGGGCCTTGATCGCACTACCTATCGGGACTAGGAGTACGACCCAATGCAGCACAGTAACGGCAATACCGGCCCAACCGCGTCCGAGTTTGGCGACACCCCGGGCGACTGGGTGCCCACACCGGAGCAACCGTGGCGACCTGTCGTCGGTGACGACAGCGGAGCCCCTTATCAGTTCGACTACGGCGCGGACTGGTGCGCCGACCGGGCCAGCCACCCGCAGTTCCAAGACGACGGGTACCCGTCGCTCAACCACCACCGCACCGAGTGCCGGAGCTATGACGGCTGGTTCGGCGCGTTGTCCGACGACGGGCGGCCGGGCTACCTCTCGGCGTACCTGATGCGCCCGTTCCGGTTCGGCCAGGAGCGGGGCAGCACCGTCGATGAGACCCGGCTCGCTATCGAGTTCGACCCGGCCGAGGACGACGCCGGGGAGCTGTTCCGGTGCACCGTCCCGGCGACGATCATCCGCAACCTGGCCGCTCACCTGACGCAGACTGCGAACGTGGGCGACGGTTGGCGGGCACCGCGCCAGGTCAGGCTCACCCTGGTCGAGTAGCTTCCCCGACCGAGAGCGGCGGGTCAGGCCAACGCCTGATCCGCCGCTTTCTGCTGCCTACGCGCTGATGAGGCGGCGCTCGCTGTCGATGAGCTGTTGAGCCCTCGGGTTGAGCTTGGGCAGGCGAGGTGGCGCGAGGGGTATCTGTGCCACGGTGGCGGGCACCGGGTAGAGCGGGTCACGCTGCGGTGGCGGGTTGAGCACGTCAGCCACCCGGAGCAGGGTGATGTCCAAGCCGTCCTTGACCCGGGCGCGGGCGACTTCTTCCCGGGCGTCACGGGTGAAGCTGAAAGCGACGATGTAGCCCTTATCGCTACCGTTGCGCTTCATCGCCGTCTCAAAATTGTCCACGACATTGCGGCCGACCTTTTCCGACTGCTTGACCTGGATCGGGTCGTGCACCATGAATGAGAAACCGTCGATGCCCATATCCCGCGACTTGCGCGGTGAGGCGGTGCCGAAGAACTGCTGAATTACCCAATTCTGGAACTCGAAAGGCTTGAGTGCGCGTAGCGCGTCCTCATCGACCGGCAGGCCCTCAGTGATCGGCCGGACATTGCCGTTCGTCTGCTTGTAGATCCGTCGGTACATCAGGTTGACCGCTGTGGGGCTGATGTCGATACCGACCCACTGCCGTCCCAATCGCTGCGCGACGGCAACCGTGGTCCCGCACCCGCAGAACGGGTCTAGCACCACATCGCCCTTTTTGGTGCTGGCTGAGATGATCCGCTCAAGCAGCGCTTCCGGCTTCTGAGTCGGGTATCCAAGCCGCTCCCGGTCCCGGGTGGACAGCCAACGCACGTCGGCATCCACCCCTGCATCGGTGCCGAACACCGTCCTCTCGGTGTAGGGCTGATAGGCCCAGATGTCGGGGGCGGGAGTGCCGTCGGCCGGGGTAACCCGGTGCTCGTATCCCGGCCATGCCGCGCCCGGAACGAAGGTGATGAAGCCCAGCTCGGCCAGCCGGTCTAGCTTCTGATGCTGGGTCATGCCGGTGAAGTCCTCACCGCAGTCCTCTAACAACGCGCCGGGGATCGCCCAATGCCGGTCCTTGGCCGAGGGGTCATACCCGCGCCACGGCAGGCCCGACTCACCGCCGCGCCGGCCGCTGCCGGTCAGGACGTTGCCGTAGTAGTTCGTGCGCCAGCCCAGGGCGTCCTCTACGAAGTGCTGCTCGACGTGGCCGCGCATGTAGGGCCGCCGGATCGTGTTCCACGTCGCCTGATTGCTCTTGACGTAGTACAGGATCGTGTCGTGGATCGGACTGAATCGGCGGGCTTTGCCATGAGCGCCGGTACGCCGCCAAATGATTTCGTTTCGGAAGTTGCCCACTCCGAAAATCTCGTCCAGCATGACTTTCAGGTAGTGGCTGGCGTGCGGGTCGCAGTGTAGGTACAGCGAGCCGGTGTCTTTCAGTACCCGGTACATCTCCAAGACGCGGTGACGCATCCAGTCGATATAGACCTGGATGCCGCCTTCCCAGCGGTCCTCAAATGACCGAACCTCCGCCTCGTCACCCCAAATGACTTCGTAGAAGCGGTTGCTGAAAAAAGGCGGGTCAAGGTAAACGAGGTCCACG
Source organism: Jatrophihabitans sp. (assembly GCA_036389035.1). Lineage (NCBI taxonomy): Bacteria > Bacillati > Actinomycetota > Actinomycetes > Jatrophihabitantales > Jatrophihabitantaceae > Jatrophihabitans > Jatrophihabitans sp. The sequence goes on along the minus strand of DASVQQ010000021.1, from coordinate 21,563 downwards.
GAATCAGACGGGAGAGCCGACAGCCGAACCAAATTGTCGCCGCAGTACAGAACGCCGGTATCGAGAGAGCCTGACAAGCGACCCACAACGCACCCCCATCGACTGGCGCAGACATGACAGATCGAACGAGGCTATACCTCGCATTGAGGGTTTCGCTCGGGGAAAGGGGACACAAGTTCATTACGGTAACTTCAGCCCCAACCGCCTTAGAGGCGATGTCACCGCATCGGTCTGGCCGCTACTTCTTGCCCTTGTCGCCGGACGGCTTGTCCTGGACACGGCCAGACGGCGGCGTTCGCAGGAGCTTCTTGAGCACGTCTTCGGGGTCCATCGGGTAGAAGGACACCCGGTCGTCCCGGCCTAGCGGCTTGTCGTCGGGGTTCTGGCGTCGGGCTGCCTTGCTAGCCACCGGCTGCCCTCCCTCGTCATCGGGTGCGCATTCCTGCGCAGTCTTGCGCAACGTGCCCCCTCAGTATGCAGCCTTGTCCGCTCTAGGCGGACAACCTCTCCGGTCTGACCTGACCGGACCTGACCGGACCTGACCGGTTCTTTCGGCCCTTGGGTCCCTCACGTCACACATCACCGAGAAGTCGTGTCAGTAGAGAACAGCGTTGCGCCCGCGAGCCAGTCCGGCGTCTTCGAGATCGCCGGCAGGAGCGTCCATCGATTGGGGTACGGGGCGATGCGGATCACCGGCCCGGGAATCTGGGGCGAGCCGGCCGATCGCGCCGAGTGCGTCGCGGTGCTGCGCCGGGCGGTCGAACTGGGCGTCGACTTCATCGACACCGCCGACTCCTACGGCCCCGGGACCAGCGAGGAGATCATCGCCGAGGCGTTGCACCCTTACGCCGGCAACGTGCTGGTCGCCACCAAGGCCGGGCTGACCCGTTCCGGCCCGAACCAGTGGGCTCCGGTGGGCCGGCCGGCCTACCTGCGCCAGCAGGCCGAGCTGTCGCTGCGCCGGCTGAAGCTGGAGCGGATCGAGCTGTTCCAGCTGCACCGGATCGACGCCGAGGTGCCGCTGGCCGATCAGGTCGGCGAGCTCAAGGCGCTGCAGGACGAGGGCAAGATCGGCGCCATCGGGCTGTCCGAGGTGAGCGTCCCCGAGATCGAGGCAGCCCGCGAGATAGCCGAGATCGCGACCGTGCAGAACCTCTACAACCTGGCCAACCGGCAGTCCGAGGATGTGCTGCGCTACTGCGAGGCCGAGGGCATCGGCTTCATCCCGTGGTACCCGATCGCCGCCGGTGACCTGGCCAAGCCCGGCGGCGCGGTCGACCACGTGGTGCGGGCGACCGGGGCGACGCCGTCCCAGGTGGCGCTGGCCTGGCTGCTGGCCACGTCGCCGGTCACCCTGCCGATCCCGGGCACGTCCAAGGTGAGTCACCTGGAGGAGAACATCGGTGGCGCGGGCCTGCGGCTGACCGACGAGCAGGTCGCCGAACTGACCGAGGCCGTGCGCTAGTCGTCCCAGTGAAGAGAACGCTGAGGACTACTAGGACGTCCTAGCATATTAGTCGGACGTCCTAGTAGTATCAGCTCATGGATCCCGAGCAGATCGAGGCGGGCCGCGCCCGCTGGCAGCAGCGTTACGAGAAGTCCCGCATCGCCGAGCGCGATTTCACCACCCTGTCCGGCGTCGAGGTGCAACCGGTCTACGGACCCCCCGAGGGCAGCTCCGACCCCCGTTTCGAGCGGATCGGCTGGCCGGGGGAGTTTCCGTTCACCCGGGGCCTGCACGCCAGCGGCTTCCGCGGCAAGCCCTGGACGATCAGGCAGTTCGCCGGCTTCGGCAACGCCCAGCAGACCAATGAGCGCTACAAGATGATCCTGGCCTCCGGTGGCGGCGGGCTGTCGGTCGCCTTCGACATGCCGACCCTGATGGGCCGGGACTCCGATGACCCGCGGGCCCTCGGCGAGGTCGGGCACTGCGGCGTGGCCATCGACACGGCCGCCGACATGGACACCCTCTTCGACGGCATCGACCTGGGCTCGGTCACCACCTCGATGACCATCTCGGGCCCGGCGGTGCCGGTGTTCTGCATGTACATGGTGGCCGCCGAGCGCCAGGGCGTGGACATCTCCCGGCTCAACGGCACCCTGCAGACCGACATCTACAAGGAGTACATCGCCCAGAAGGAGTGGATCTACCCACCGGAGCCGCACCTGAAGCTGATCGGCGACCTGATGGAGTTCGTCGCCGAGGGCATTCCGGCCTACAAGCCGCTGTCGGTGTCGGGCTACCACATCCGTGAGGCCGGGGCCACGGCCGCGCAGGAGCTGGCGTTCACCCTTGCCGACGGCTTCGGCTACGTCGAGCTGGGCCTGTCCCGCGGCCTGGACATCGAGCAGTTCGCGCCGGGCCTGTCGTTCTTCTTCGACGCCCACCTGGACTTCTTCGAGGAGATCGCCAAGTTCCGGGCAGCCCGGCGGATCTGGGCCCGGTGGCTGCGCGACGTCTACGGCGCCAAGACCGTGAAAGCTCAGCAGCTGCGGTTCCACACCCAGACCGCCGGGGTGTCGCTGACCGCCCAGCAGCCGGAGAACAACATCGTCCGGACCGCCATCGAGGCGCTGGCCGCGGTGCTGGGCGGCACCAACTCGCTGCACACCAACGCCCTGGACGAGGTGCTGGCGCTGCCCACCGACAAGTCCGCCCAGATCGCGCTGCGCACCCAGCAGGTGATCGCCGAGGAGATCGGCGTGCTCAACGTCGCCGACCCGCTCGGTGGCTCGTGGTACGTCGAGGCGCTGACCGACAAGATCGAGGCCGAGGCGGAGAAGATCTTCGCCCACATCAAGGAGATGGGCGGCGACGGCACCATGACCGCCGGCCTGCTGCGCGGCATCGAGGACGGCTGGTTCACCGGCGAGATCGCCGAGTCCGCCTTCCGCTACCAGGTCGCGCTGGAGAAGGGCGACAAGCGAGTGGTCGGGGTCAACGTCCACCAGGGCGAGTACGGCGAGCCGCTGGAGATCCTGCGGGTGTCCCACGAGGTCGAGCTGGAGCAGCGCGAGCTGGTGCAGCGCCGGCGTGCCGAGCGCGATGACGCCGCCGTCGAGGAGGCGCTGAAGCGGATGGTGGCCGCTGCCGAGGCGGATGAGAACACCGTGCCGGCCATGCTGGACGCGGTGCGCGCCGAGGCCAGCCTGGGCGAGATCTGCAACGCGTTCAAGCCGCTGTGGGGCGAGCACCGCGAGCCTGCCCGGTTCTGACACCGCGGGCCTGCCCGCTTCCGACACCCCCGTCCTGATCGGTGAACGGCTTGTCAATGCCCTGGCGTGCTGAGGCGCCCGGGCCGCTGACCGGTCGCTGAGCCGCGACTGGAAAAATGAGTGCCATGCGTCCTGGTTCCCGTCCCGCCCGCTCCAAGTCCGCTGCGCCCGCCCCGTCACCGGCCGCCGTCGCGGCGATGTCCGGGGCGGTCGACCTGGCCGCCGTGAAGGCACGTTCGGAGGCCGCTGCCCGGGCCGCGAGCGCTCCGCCGCCGTCGGCCGGGCAGTTCGTGGTAGTGGCGACCGAGGCCAACTTCCAGGCCGAGGTGCTGGACCGCTCCTTCCAGGTGCCGGTGCTGCTGGACCTGTGGGCGGACTGGTGCGAGCCGTGCAAGCAGCTCTCACCGTTGCTGGAGCGCCTCGCCCAGGAGTTCGGCGGCAGCTGGGTGCTGGCCACCGTCGATGTCGAGGCCAATCCGCGGATCGCGCAGATGCTGCAGGTGCAGAGCATCCCCACGGTCTTCGCGGTGATCGGCGGGCAGCTGGTGCCGGGCTTCCAGGGGGCGCTGCCCGAGGCGCAGGTGCGCGAGTTCCTGACGGCGCTGCTGCAGGCTGCCAGCCAGGCCGGCCTGGCAGGTCCTGGCGCCGTGGCCGGGGCTCCGGACGGCACGGCGGGCCCGGCCGCCGCCCCCGAGCCGCCTGAGGACGAGCGGTTCACCGCCGCCGAGGACGCGCTGGAGGCCGGGAACTTCGACCTGGCCGCCGAGCGTTACCAGGCGATCCTGAACGCCGAGCCGGCCAACGTCGAAGCGCAGTTGGCCCTGCGCCAGGTCGGGCTGCTGCGCCGGCTCTCGGCCCTGCCGCGGGACGCGCTGCAGGTGGCGGCCGCGGAGCCGGACAATGTCGAGGCCCAGCTGGCCGCCGCCGACGCCGAGCTGGCGAACAACCAGATCGAGGCTGCCTTCAGCCGGCTGGTCGGGCTGGTGCGGCGGCTGCGCGGCGAGGATCGGATGCCGGTCCGGGACCGGCTGGTGGAGTACTTCGAACTGCTCGGCCCGGACGACCCGCGGGTGCCGCCGACCCGTCGCGAGCTGGCCAACGCCCTGTTCTGAACGATGCATGACGAGCTGCTGCCGATGCCTGTATCGGCCATGTGCAGCTTCATAGCAGCTGCTGTTCGACCGCATGGAGATTTCAGGGCTGACGTCGATCTATCGCGCAGGTACCCAGCGGTGATCATCTCCCAAGGCTCCGGGTCAGATCACTGGGCTCGGATCACGTTGGGCGACGAGGTCTTCTCCCTCAACGTCGATCGCGGGTACCAGCTGTTCTCCTTGGAGCTGGGGGCGTCGGAACAGGCAGGACTTCTCGAAGAGCTGGTGGGGTTGGCAACGACCTACCTGCAAGGAAAATTCTCACTAGAGGCCGGACGATCATGGCTCGGGCGCGAAAGGAGCCGCATGACGATCAGCTATGGGGGGACGGACCATGTCCTGTCCGCCATGCGGCGGTGAGGCTGCCGCGCGGCACCTGCGGCATGATCGTCCGGCGGGATGACGCCCAGCCGGCTGGGCAACGGATTGGCAACGTCGGCCTCGTTCGCCTGGCAGCTGCGTGGGCCCGGCTGGCAGCATCGGGCTGATCCCACGAGGCCTTCGAGGCGGCAGGAGTAGTCGATGCACCGTCAACCCATCCGAACCCTGGCTGTGGCCTTGCTCTGCGTAGCCGGCTGCCTCGTCGGTTTCAGCCAGCCGTCGGCCGCGGCCGCGCCCCAGATCGTCTACACCTACGAGGTGCGCGGGTTGGCGAACAGCAGCAACCTGGAATCCTTCGCGGCCGCGGCGGCGAGCAACTACGCCGACTCGCGCGGATGGAACCTCGGCGGCTCGATCGCCTTCCGCAGGGTCGCCTCGGGTGGGAACTTCACGCTCTGGCTGGCCGCCGCCAACCGGGTGCCCGGCTTCGGGTCGCCCTGCGACAGCAGCTACTCCTGCAGAGTGGGCCGCAACGTCGTGATCAACGAGACCCGCTGGCTGACCGGCTCGCCGTCCTGGAACGCCACCGGAGCCTCGCTGGCCGGCTACCGGCACATGGTCCTCAACCACGAGACCGGCCACTGGCTCGGCTTCGGGCATTCGTTCTGCGGCGGCTCGGGCCAGCTGGCGCCGGTGATGCAGCAGCAGTCCATCTCGATGCAGGGTTGCCGTCCGAACTCCTGGCCGACCGCCAGCGAGCGACAGCGGCTGGCCACTTCGCGCGGCGTGCCGATCCGCACCGGCAACCCGGTGGGCAGCGTGGACAACGTGGTGCCGGGGCTGGCGGCGATCTTCATACGTGGCTGGGCGATCGATCCGGACACCTCGGCGCCCACCCTGGTGACCGTCCAACTGGACAGCAGCGCGATCACGGTACGGGCCGACAGCCGGCGCGACGACGTCGGCCGCAGCCATCCGGGATACGGCAGCAACCATGGTTACCGGTTGACGCTGAATGCGAGTCCGGGCCGGCACACCGTGTGCGTACGTGCGCACAACGCCGCCGGGGCCGGCGCTACGGTGCTGCTGGGTTGCCGGACGGTGCTGGTCAGCGGCACCCCGATCGGGCACCTGGACTCGGTGGTGCCGTCCGGGCAGGGCATTCTCGTCACCGGCTGGGCACTTGACCCCGACAGCAGCGTCCGGCCGGTGCCGGTGGCGGTGTACCAGCGGCCAGGGGGCCAGGTCGGCATCTGGGCGAACCAGCCCAGGCAGGACGTGGCCGAGCGCTATCCGCGCTGGGGCGCCGCGCACGGCTTCAAGGTGCTGATGCGAGCCAACCCCGGACTGCACGAGGTGTGTGCCTACGCGCGCAACATCTACGGCATCGGCAGCACCGCCACCCTCGGCTGCCGGACGGTGCTGGTGCCCGCCTGATCAGTGCGGTGGAGCCGGTGAGCGAGCTGGCCGGGCCAGCGCAAGCAGCCCGGGCTGACCCGCGACCAGGACGCCGTCCCAGTTGCGGACGCCGTCCCGGTCGCGGGCCTCGCCGCGGGTCAGTCCTCCAGCGGGTTGCGCTGGCCGTGCGGGACGTGGGGCATGATCGCGTTCGGCGGGATCACGCCCAGCCGGCCGGCCTGGTAGTCGGCCAGCGTCTGCTGCAACTCGGCGCGGGTGTTCATCACGAACGGGCCGTACTGCACCATCGGCTCCCGGATCGGCTCGCCGCCCAGCAGGATGATCTCCAACGAGCTGGTCCGGGTGTCCTGGCGGGTGTCGGCGCTGACGGTGATCCGGTCGCCGGGGCCGAAGACCGCGAGCTGGCCGGCGTGGATCGGTTCGGCCTTCGGGCCGATCGTCCCCGAACCCGCCATCACGTAGCCGAGCGCGTTGTAGGTGGGCTGCCACGGCAGTGACAGCTGCGCGCCGGGCGCGATCGAGGCGTGCAGCAGCGTGATCGGGGTGTGCGTGGATCCCGGGCCCTGATGCCCGTCGATCTCGCCGGCGATGACCCGCAGCAGCGAGCCGCCGTCAGCACTGGCCAGCAGGGTGATCTGACCGGCCTCGATGCCCTGGTAGTTCGGCGTCAGGAACTTGTCCTTGGCCGGCAGGTTCACCCACAGCTGGAAGCCGTGGAACAGCCCGCCCTCTTCGACCAGCTTCTCCGGCGGGGTCTCGATGTGCAGCAGGCCCGCGCCGGCGGTCATCCACTGGGTGGAGCCCTCGGTGATCACGCCGCCGCCACCGTGGGTGTCCTGGTGGATGAACTGGCCCTCGATCAGGTAGGTCACCGTCTCGAAGCCGCGGTGCGGGTGCCAGTGGGTTCCCTTGGGCTCGCCGGCGGCGTAGTCCACCTCGCCCATGTGGTCCATCATGATGAACGGGTCCAGGTAGCGGTAATCGATGCCCGCCATCGTCCGGCGCACCGGAAAGCCTTCGCCCTCGATGCCGGCCGGTGCGGAGGACACCGCGAGCACCGGGCGCTCGACGTCACCCAGCGCGGCTCCGGTCACCCGGGGCAGGGTCATGGTGTCAGCGGTAACGGCTGCCATATCTCTCAAGCCTCCTAAGCTTCGTTGCATCTGCAACTACATGCTCAAACCTGGGCCCGGTGGGATGTATTCCATAGTGCGTCACGCCGCACACCGGAGTCGCGTCAACGGCTCCAATGTGCGGCGTGGGTTGGTACAGCCGGCTGCCGCGCCCGCGTCAGGCGCAGCGACCCGGTATCGCGATTACCTAGGCGACCTTGTCGTCGGTGCCGGTGACAACGGCGACCTTGTCGTCCGTGCAAGCGACCTTGTCATCGGTGCCGGTGACGCCGGCAACCTTGTCGTCGGTGCCAGCGACCTTGTCGTCGGTGCCGGCAACCTTGTCATCGGTCCTGGCGACCTTGTCGTCGACCACAGCGATGACCGCGACCTTGTCGTCGGTGCCCAGCTTCGCGACCTTCTCGGCGAATGCGGGACTGGCGCTGCCGAGGATTCCACAGGTCAGCAGAACGGTGATTCCCGTGGCTACCGGGCGAAACGAGCGACTCATCAAAGACCCTCCAGGTCAAGTGCGTGTGGTAGCTGTATCGACCGGGAGGGCCGGCAGCTAAGCGACGGGCGCTGTGACGCCCCGCACTGAATGCCGGGCCGAATGGCGCCGGGAAGCTACCCCGACCAAATCCACTCCTAACCCGGGATCGGGCGCTCGCACGCCGAGGCAGGCGCGTCCGGATCCTGGTGCTCGATCTCGTAACGGCACTCCGAGCAGGATTCGGAAGGAAGGTGCTCAGCCCAGTCGTGACCGCAGTCGGACAGCGGCCCGTGTGCGGCTTGCTCTCTTCAAGCCAGCGCATACGGCGAAGTATCTCTCGTGGTCCGTGCCGAACCAGACTGACCGCCGCACCCGGCCAGTAGCCCGGGTACGGCGGTCAGCGGTGTTCCGTGGATCCAGGAGCGTGGCTCAGGGAGCCGGCTCGGGCTCCGGAGCTGGCTCGGGCTCCGGGGCCGGCTCCATCTCCGCGGCCTCGAGCGCGGCGAGCGCCGCGGTGGCGTCGGCTAGACCCTGGACCGCGGCGGCCAGAGACAGCCCCGCCTCGGCCAGGCTGGCGCGAGCGCCGGCGTTGCTCGTACGCAGCTGTGCGGCGCTCGGCGCGGCCGGAACCGCCAGCGCGCCGGCCCGTGCGCTCTCAGCGGCTGCCAGGGCCAGCTCCAGCTGGGTGGCAACGCCGGCCAGTGGGGTGGCCACGGTGCTGATGTCGGTACCCGCTGCCTCCAAGACCGTCGCCTGGTCGTTGAGGGCGGTGGCCTCGGCAGTCAGTGCGGCGGCCATGCCCTCAGCCCGCGCGACGGCGGTGACCAGCTTGAACTGCAGGTCAGCTCCCTGAACGGTGCGGGTGCCGGCCTGGGCGGCGGCCTGGATGGCCTTCGCCGAGGTCGCGGCGGCAACCGCGCCGGCATCGGCGCTCAACGCCGCGGCGGCGGCGGTGGTGGCCGCCAGCAGGGCGGCCTTGTCGTCGGCGGACAGCATCGTCGAGGCGGCTTCGGCGGCGGCGATCCGACGCAGCCGGGCAGCGTCGGCGGCCAGCGCCTTGGTGGCGCCCTTGCGTACGCCGGCCAGCTTGTCCACCGGCTTGCGCGCGGTCGGCTTGCTGGTCACCTTGCTGTGGGCGGTGGCCTTGCTGTGGGCGGTGACCTTGCTGGTCGCCTTGCCATGGCCACCGGCGGCAACGGCGCTGCCCCCGGCTCCGAGAACTGTGCAGCTCACAAGAAATGCAACGCCGGCGGTAACCGGTCGTGACAAGCGATTCATCGAACTCCTCCATGAGATATCGATTACGGTTAGTAACCAATCGGCTAGGAGGGGTTCGACGTTAGTCACAATCCGTGACATTGGGCGCGATCAGTTCAAGGCCGGAAGCGCGCCGCCAGTTCCAGAGCACTGCCGATGCGCGTCGGTCGCCCGTCACGGAGCACTGCCGGCGCGCAGTGGTTCGGGCGGCCTGGCCCGGGTCATCAGGCCCGCGATCAGCATGGCCGCCAGCGGGATCAGCACGGCGGTGCCGATGATGCTCGGCCACCATGGGATAGACAGCGGATACGGGTCATCGACGGGCGGGCCCGCAGTGCGCCGGCGGGCGTCGATCACCACCAGCGGTGGCAGGAAACCCAATGCAGTGCCGACCAGCACCCCGAGCAGGGCCACCACGCCGGCCCGGGCCACGCTCAGCCGGCGCCGGAGCCCGGGACTGGCCCCGATCGCCCACAGCGTCGCCAGCTCCGGTCGGGAATCGACCACCGCCAGCGCGGTGGCCAGGACGGTGGCGCCCATGGCGATGATCAGCGCAGCAAGCAGCGTCGCCAGCAGGCCGGCGCGGAAGTCGTCGACATAGCCGTGCTCGATCTGCACCTGCAGGTCGTTGTCGGCCAGGGCGGCAGTCAATGCCTCCTCCTGGCTGCCAGTGGCCGGACCGGCCAGCTGGGCGATCACCGCGATCGGCACCACCTGAAACCGCAGCTTGGCCGCGGTGGCCGATGACATCACGGCGGAGAAGTGGAAGTCGGTGGCCGAACGCAGCACCGCCGCCGGCACCCTGAGGGTTCCGGGTTCGGTGTCGGCCTGGCTGGTGATGACGGCGTGGTCAGGACCGGTGAGATCCAGCGCCGAGGTGAGCAGCAGGCTGCCGGCCCGTAGCGCGGCCACGTCGGCGGGGTCCGGCCCACTTACCAGGACCGCCAGTTGATCAGGATCGAGCACCAGCACCGGGCTGTCGAACGCGACGTAGCCCTGCACCTCCGCGTCCTGGCAGCGGAGATCCTGCCGGTTGTAGGGTTCCGGGCACCGGTTGACCTCTGGCCGCAGGACGCTCACCCCGCCACAGTCGGAGCAGCCGCCGGGGGTGTTCAGGACGGCTGTTCGCCGCGTGTCCAGGTGGGTGGCCAACGCCTTGCCGGCTGGCGGCGCGGCGTCCGGCCGGTCAACGGGGATACGCACCAGCGCCACCCCCGAGGGCAACTGCGGGCGGTACAGCATCCGCTCCCGCGCCGACACCGACGAGAGGTAGATCGCGATGGCGGTGCTGGCGATCGTCACCGCCAGCACCGCGGCAAGTGCCGGCACCGCCGCCGAGCGGCTGCGGGCCGCATCACGCAACGCGATCCGGACTGCCACCGGCAACCGGGGCGCCAGCCGGCCGGCCAGGCGCAGCAGGCCCGGGGTGAGGGCGAGCACGCCCAGCTCGCACAGCGCCAGGCCGGGCAGGATCACCAGCACCTCGCCCCGTGACATTCCGATCGCCCATACCAGCAAGCCGGCTCCCACTGCCAGCAGTCCGAGCAGCGACAGCCGCCACGGTGTCCGGGTGACCCCTCGCCGGCCGGACAGGGCCGCCACCACATCGAGGCGGGCAGCCCACTGGGCCGGTAACAGCGCACCGGCCATGGCCGAGCACAGGCCCAGCACGGCGATGCCGGCCAGCTCGGCAGGGTGCAGCCGCAGCGGTCCGAGGATGCCGTCGTGCCAGCCGCGGTAGGCCACCGCGGTCGCGATGCCCAACGCGCAGCCCAGCCCGCCGGCCACCGCACCGAGTACCAGGCTTTCGACGAGCAGCGTGCGCCGCAGCACCTTGCGGTCACCGCCGATGGCCGCGATCAGCGCCAGGTCGTGCTGGCGACGGCGCGCGCTGACCGCGAACGCCGGGCCGGCCAGCAGCGCCAGTTGCAGGACGGCAAGCCCGACCCCGGCCCCGATCAAGACGGTGGACCTGCTGGTGCCGCCCGCCGGCTGCTGGTGGTGGCGGGGGACCGCTGATGGTGGGGGCGGGTCGAGCAGCACCGACCGGGAGGTGACCAGCAGGCCGTGCCGGTTCAGTTCCAGGACATCGCTCCAGCTGACGCCGCCGGGCTGCACGACGATCCAGCTGGTCGGGTCATCCATCCAGCTGTTCGGGTTGCCCGACCGGGTGGCGGGGACCAGGGTGGCCAGCGTGGCCGGCGAGACCGCCGCGAACCGGTAGTGGTGGGCGTACCGGTCATGCACGATGGCCACCAGCTTCAGGGTCGCCGCCGGTTGCCGCAGGGTCACCGTGTCGCCGACGCTCAGGCCGGCGGTGCGGGCCAGGTCCTCGCTGAGGCTGATCTCTGCCGGTCCGGCCGACCAAGAGCCGGCTACCAGGGTGAGTGCCGGCCGGGTGGCCGCGACCGTCAGGTCCAGGCCGGTCAGCTGGATGGTGGTGGCTCCGGCCCTGGTCTTCAGCACCGCCGGCTCGCTCCGCTCGGGCTGGACCAGGCTGCTGCGCGGCAACCAGGATCTCACCTGTGCCGTGCTCGGCGGTTTGTAGGGCACCCCGGTACCGACGGAGCCGAAGCCGAAACCCGGCAGGTTCAAGCCGCCTTGCAGGCCGTCCAGGCTCTGCACGATCGCTTCGTCGTCGTAAAAGTGCAGCCGGGCGTCGGCGTTGCCCAGCAACTTCTCGGCACGCTGTCCGGCGTCCAGTGGAGTGCTGCGGATCAGCACATCGGCCAGCGTGACCGAGGCGACCGGTAAGGCGATCAGCGCCACGATCAGGACGCTGCGCAGCCGGTTGCGCCGGACCTGGCGGTGCCCCATCCGCAGCAGCGCCGTCCAGGCCGGGCTGATCGGAGTCATCGACCGGTCTGACTGAGCAGCGAGTCCGAGTCGGGAGAGGGCTCGGTCTGATCGATCACCACGCCGTCGCGCAGGAACACCACCCGGTCGGCCCAGCCGGCATGCCGGGCGTCGTGGGTCACCAGCAGGCCGGTCGCGCCGGCGTCGCAGCGGGCCCGCAACAACCGCAGCACGTCCTCGCCGGTCTGGGAGTCCAGCGCCCCGGTGGGCTCGTCGGCCAGGATCAGCTTCCGGTCGCCGATCAGCGCCCGGACGATGGCAACCCGTTGCTGCTGGCCGCCCGACAGCTCGTCGGGAAACCGGTCGGCCAGCCCGGCCAGGCCCACCTCGTCCAGCGCCGCATCCGCCTCGGCGCGAGCCTGCCGGGTCGGAACCCCGTCGAGCTCGCGAGGCAGCATGACGTTCTCGGCGGCGGTCAGCGACGGGATCAGGTTCAGCCGCTGGAAGACGTAGCCGATCGACCGGCGGCGCAGTGCGGCCAGTTGCCGCGGGCTCATGTTCAGCAGGCTCTCGCCGCTGAGCAGGACGTCGCCGGAACCGGGCCGGTCCAGGCCGCCGGCGATGGCGAGCAGGCTGGACTTGCCCGAGCCGGAGGGCCCCATGATCGCCACCAGTTCACCGGCGGCGACGCTGAGGGTGATCCCGCCCAGGGCGTGCACCGCCAGTTCTTCGCTGCCGTAGGTGCGGGTCACCTCGCGCAGCGCCAGCACCGCGGTGCTGGCGGAGCCGATCTCATCGAAGGTGGCCACCGGCGGTCCGGCCTGGTCGCGCCGCTTGCGCCGGCCGCTCATCGCCGGCCGCTCATCGACGGCTGCCCGGCTGCTCGACGCTCACAGCGGCCACCGGTGCGCCCGAGCCGTTCTCGGGCCTGGTCCGGGCGGCGCGAGCCAGCCTGGTCTCGCAGTGATCGAGCCAGCGGATCTCGGCCTCGGCCGCGAAGATCAGCGAGTCTGCGACCAGTTGCCAGGCCAGGTCCGCCCCGGCCCGTTCCCTGGCCCGGGTGTAGTCCTGCAGCGCCTTGATGGTGGCCCGGCGCTGGATCTGCACCACCTCGGCGACGTCGAGTCCGGCCGTGCCGGCGGCAAAGGCCAGCTTGATGGCCACCTCGTTGCGGGCCGGCTCACCGGCCACCGGGGTGCTGAACCAGTTCGCCACCTCGGCGTGGCCGGCCTCGGTGATCGCGTACAGCCGCTGTGACTCGTCACCGCCCTCGATCGGGGTCACCAGACCGTCGCGTTCCAGCCTGGCCAGCGTCGAGTACACCTGGCCGATGTTCAGCGGCCAGGTCGCCCCGGTGGAGGCCTCGAACTCGGCGCGCAGTTGGTAGCCGTGCATGGGAGCGCGGTCCAGCAGGGTGAGCAGCGCGTGCTTGACCGACATGGCGTCTCCTCAGGGGATGAATACTGAGTATGCATACTCGGTATTCGGCGCGAGGTCAAGCAATTCGGACTATCGAAGCCGCCGGATCTGAGCGCCGGGTGTGCGGCCCAGTCGTGAGTGAGCGCGCGTGCAGCGGCTCCTAGGGCTGATCGAGGTCGGGCAGCTCGTCCGCGATCCGGGCCGCGTCGACCTGGGCTTCGTCAGCCTGTGCCGCGTCGGCCTGCGCCGCGTCGGCCTGTGCCGCGTCGGCCTGTGCCGCGTCGGCCTGCGCGGTGTCAGCCTGCGCCGCGTCGGCCTGCGCGGTGTCAGCCTGCGCTTCGTCAGCCTGCGCCGCGCGGGCCTGCGCCGTGCCAGGTTGACCAGCGGGAGCGTGGCCCAGCTCAGCCTGGCCGGCGTCGGCCAGCGCCGCGCCGGTCTGCGCCACATCGGCCACCCCTGCCTCGGCGAGCCCCGCCCCGGCCAACGACGTGGCGGCGTCGTACCGCAACCAGATCGCACCCAGCGGCGGCACCCGGACGGTCGCCGAGGTGGGCTGGCCGTGCCAGCTGCCGCCCGCGGCGGTGACCGCGCCCAGGTTGCCCACCCCGGAGCCGCCGTAGATCTCGGCGTCGGTGTTGAGCACCTCGTCCCAGCGGCCCTCGCGGGGCAGGCCCAGCCGGTAGTGCTCGTGCGGCGTGGCCGAGAAGTTGACCACGCACGCCAGCACCGAGCCGTCGTCACCCCAGCGCAGGAACGAGAACACGTTGCCGCTGGCGTCGTTGGCGTCGATCCAGCCGAAGCCCTGCGGCAGCGTGTCCTGGGACCACAGCGCCCGCTCGCCGCGGTAGAGCCGGTTCAGATCGCTGACCACCCTGCGCACGCCGGCATGATCGGCGCCGTCGAGCAGCCACCAGTCCAGGGTGCGGCCCTCGCTCCACTCACCGCCCTGGGCGAACTCCGAGCCCTGAAAGATCAGCTGCTTGCCGGGATGGGCCCACATGAAGGCATACAGCGCCCGCAGCGTCGCCATCTGCTGCCAGCGGTCGCCGGGGATCTTGTTCAGCAGCGAGCCCTTGCCATGCACCACCTCGTCGTGGCTGAACGGCAGCACGTAGTTCTCCGAGTAGGCATAGACCATCGAGAACGTCATCTCGTGGTGGTGGAACTGCCGGTGGATCGGCTGGTGCTCGATGTAGCCGAGCGTGTCGTGCATCCAGCCCATGTTCCACTTGAAGCCGAAACCGAGACCGCCCAGGTGGGTCGGGCGGGTCACGCCCGGCCAGGACGTCGACTCCTCGGCGACGGTGATCACGCCGGGCACCCGCTTGTAGACGGTGGCGTTCATCTCCTGCAGGAAGGCGACCGCCTCCAGGTTCTCGCGTCCGCCGTGGATGTTGGGCAGCCACTCGCCGGCCTTGCGCGAGTAGTCCAGGTAGAGCATCGAGGCCACGGCGTCCACCCGCAGGCCGTCGATGTGGTATTCCTCCAGCCAGTACAGGGCATTGGCGACCAGGAAGTTGCGGACCTGGCTGCGCCCGAAGTTGAAGACGTAGGTGCCCCAGTCCGGCTGCTCGCCCCGGCGCGGGTCGGCGTGCTCGTAGAGCGGGGTGCCGTCGAAGCGGGCCAGCGCGAACGAGTCCTTCGGAAAGTGCGCCGGCACCCAGTCCACGATGACGCCGATGCCGGCCTGGTGCAGCGCGTCGACCAGGTAGCGGAAGTCGTCCGGATTGCCGAACCGAGAGGTCGGGGCGAAGTAGGAGGAGACCTGGTAACCCCACGAGCCGCCGTACGGGTGCTCGGCCACCGGCAGCAGTTCGACGTGGGTGAAGCCGGTGTCGCGGACGTAGTCGACCAGTTGCTCGGCCAGCTCGCGATAGCTCAGCCCCAGCCGCCACGAGCCCAGGTGCACCTCGTAGATCGACATCGGGGCGGCGTGCCAGGCGGTCTGCGCGCGGGCCGCCAGCCAGTCGCTGTCACCCCAGACGTAGGAGGAGGTGAACACCACCGAGGCGGTGGCCGGTGGCACCTCGGTGGCAAAGGCCATCGGGTCGGCCTTGTCGCGCCACTCGCCGTCGGCGCCGAGGATCTGGAACTTGTAGCGGCAGCCGTCGCCCACCCCGGGCACGAACAGCTCCCAGATGCCGGGGCCGCCCATCGAGCGCATCGGGAACGCCCGGCCCGACCAGTAGTCGAAGTCACCGACCACCCGGACGGCCCGCGCGTTGGGCGCCCAGACCGCGAACGAGGTGCCGGTGACCTGGCCGGACGGCGTGTCGTAGCTGCGCACATGCGCGCCCAGGACGTCCCACAGCTGCTCGTGACGGCCCTCGCCGAGCAGGTGCAGGTCCAGCTCGCCCAGCGTGGGCAGCCACCGGTACGGGTCATCGACGATGATCTTCTGGTCGCCGTAGCTGACCTCGAGCCGGTAGTCGGTCGGGCTGACGTCGAGCACCGCGCCGAAGACCCCGCCGGGATGCAGCTGCTCCAGCGGGTAGCGCTCGCCCTTGATGACCGCGCTGACCGCGCTGGCCTCCGGGCGCAGGGTGCGGATGGCGGTCTTGCCCGAGCCGGCCGGGTGTGCGCCGAGGACCGAATGCGGGCCGGAGTGGGTACCGGTGGCGACCCGCTCCAGGTCGTGCTGGCTGGGCTCCGGGGCCGGCCGCTCCTCGGGCGCCGGCGCGGTGCCCTGGGTCTGGGCCGGGCTCGGGCTCGGGACCGGCCGCTGCGGCGGGGTGGAGATGTCGGTGGTCGCCGGCCCGGTGACGGTCGGGATCTCGGCGGCCGGCGCCTCGGCGGCCGGGATCTCGGCGGCTGGCGCCTCGGCGGGAGGGATCTCAGCGGCTGGCGCCTGGGCGGCGGCTGCCGTCTCAGCGGCGGCGGGCGGGATCTCGGCGGTGGGCGGGATGCCGGTGGCGGGAGGCGGTTTCGGCCCCGCGCCGGACCCGGGCGAGGCCCCGGGCTTCTTGGCTCCGCCGGCGGGGTTCTGCCTCTTGCTCATGCCTTGCCTGCCAATCGGTGCAGGGACGCCAGGGGGATGGGCAGCCAGTTCGGGCGGTTGCGGGCCTCGTACACCGACTCGTAGACGGCCTTGTCGGCTTCGAAGGCGCGCAGCAGCACGGCCGCTTCCTGCGGGTCCTGGCCGCCGGCCTGGGCGTAGCCGGCGCAGAACGCGGCGCGGTTGCGCTCAGCCCACTCGGCGGCGCGGAACTCCGACTGCGGCGTGCTGCCCATGTCGATCAGCTGGTGCCGGGCCGCGTAGTCGAAGCTGCGCAGCATGCCGGCGACGTCGCGGATGGGGGAGTCGGGGGCCTGCCGGTCACTGATGGCCTTGGCCGGCTCGCCCTCGAAGTCCAGGATCACCCAGCGGTAGGCGGTCCGCAGCACCTGTCCGAGGTGCAGGTCGCCGTGCACCCGTTGGGCCAGCACCTTGCCGGGCAGCTCGGCGAACTCGGCGTAGGCCTGCCGCAGGCCGTCGGCGACCTCGGCCAGCTCCGGCACCTCCGACAGCGCCGCGATCAGCCGGGCGTTCATGGCGGCCGCCCGGTCGGCCAGCTCTGCCTGGTCCAACTCGGTGATGCCGAACGCGGCGGCCAGGTCGGCGTGCACCTCGGCGGTCGAGATCCCGAGCCGGTTCGCCTCGGCGGCGAAGTCACCGCCCGCCTCCTCGGCGTGCAGGTCGGCCTCGGCCATCAGATCGCGGACGCTGCTGGTGGCCAGCTGCCAGCCGTCCGAAGCCGTCGTCATGAACTCCTGCAGCATCGCCAGGCTCCAGGTCTCGGAGTCCAGCTCGGCGGTGACGTAGCCCATCAGCTTGGCCACGTGCCGGCCGCCCAGCTCGCCCAGTGCGGCGTGGATCTCGATGTCGGGGTTCAAGCCGGCTTCCAGCCGCCGGAACACCTTCATGATGGCCACATCGCCGAAGACCAGCGAGGTGTTGGACTGCTCGGCGCTCAGCGCCAGGCTCCACTCGCTAACCGGGATCTCCTCGGGCTCGACCACCCGGACGAAACTCACCCCGTCCACCGTGCTCTGCTGGGCCATCGCCCGCAACCACAGCCCGGTGACCTCCTTGTCGTGCAGGGCGTCGTAGAGCTCGATGGGCCGCCCGCCGTCGGCGTCGGGGACCGAGCCGACGAAGGCATGGCTCAGCTGCTCGGCCGCCTCGGTGCGCAGCACCAGCGGCACCTGGTAATGCTCGACGCCCTGGGCGTAACTGACGTCGGCCAGCCAGATCTGCACCAGGTGCGGCTGATCGGCCAGGGTGGCCAGCAGCCGGGCCTGCACCGTCGACTCCCGGGACTTGCCCGCGAACCAGCGCTGGTGGGTCAGCCAGTCCCGCAACACCCGGCTCACCTCGGTGGTCTCGACCCTCATCGGTCATCCCCTCTCTCGCCCGAGCCGCCCGATCTGGCGTCGCCGTGCTGCTCCCACTCCCGGCGGGCCCGCTCCACGCCTTCCTGGGGCCAGTCCAGCACTCCGGCAGCCGCCGGCAGGCCGCTGCCGCCGGGCAGCTGGTGCACCGGAATGCGCAGCCAGTAGAAGCCGTGGCCGGCCACCGTCAGCAGGTAGGGCAA
Organism: Jatrophihabitans sp.; assembly: GCA_036389035.1. Lineage (NCBI taxonomy): Bacteria > Bacillati > Actinomycetota > Actinomycetes > Jatrophihabitantales > Jatrophihabitantaceae > Jatrophihabitans > Jatrophihabitans sp. The sequence goes on along the minus strand of DASVQQ010000021.1, from coordinate 3,802 downwards.
CTCGCCGATCGCCGGGAAGTGGCTGCCGCCGGTCATCTCGATCGGCTCGGAGCCCTGCCAGGCCCGCAGGTCCAGCTCGACCGCCTGCGGGAACCGGGACAGGTTGTTCACGCACAGCACCACGTCGTCGCCGAAGGCCCGGACGAAGGACAGCACGCACGGGTTGGACCCGCCCAGGTCGGTGAAGGTGCCGAGGCCGAAGGCCGGATTGGCCTTGCGCAGGCCGATCATCCGCCGGGTCCAGTGCAGCAGCGAGGAGGTGTTGCGGGTCTGGGACTCGACGTTGGTGACCTGGTAGCCATAGATCGAGTCGAGGTTGACCGGCAGGTATAGCCGTCCCGGGTCGCAACTGGAGAAGCCGGCGTTGCGGTCGGGCGTCCACTGCATCGGGGTCCGGACGCCGTCGCGGTCACCGAGCCAGATGTTGTCGCCCATCCCGATCTCGTCGCCGTAGTACAGCACCGGCGAGCCGGGCAGCGACAGCAGCAGCGCGGTGAACAGCTCGATCCGGTTGAGGTCGTTGTCCAGCAGCGGCGCGAGCCGCCGCCGGATCCCGATGTTGGCCTTCATCCGCGGGTCCTGGGCGTACTCGCTCCACATGTAGTCGCGTTCCTCGTCGGTGACCATCTCCAGGGTCAGCTCGTCGTGGTTGCGCAGAAAGATCCCCCACTGGCACTTGTCCGGGATCGGCGGGGTCTGGGCCAGGATCTCCGAGATCGGGTACCGGTTCTCGCGGCGGACCGCCATGAAGATCCGCGGCATCACCGGGAAGTGGAAGGCCATGTGGCACTCGTCGCCGCCGACCGAGTAGTCGCCGAAGTACTCCACCACGTCGTTGGGCCACTGGTTGGCCTCGCACAGCAGCACCCGGTCGGGGTAGTTGGCGTCGACCTCCTTGCGGATCTGCTTGAGGACCTGGTGGGTCTCGGGCAGGTTCTCGCCGTTGGTGCCGTCCCGGACGAACAGGTAGGGCACCGCGTCGAGCCGGAAGCCGTCGATGCCCAGGTCGAGCCAGAACCGCAGCGCGTCCATGATCGCCTCGACCACCGCGGGGTTGTCGAAGTTCAGGTCCGGCTGGTGGGAGAAGAACCGGTGCCAGAAGTACTGCTTGCGCACCGGGTCGAACGTCCAGTTCGACGGCTCGGTGTCGACGAAGATGACCCGGGCCTCGGGGTAGCGGGTGTCGTCGTCGGCCCAGACGTAGAAGTCGCCGTACGGGCCCTCGGGATCCTTGCGCGACTCCTGGAACCACGGATGCTGGTCGGAGGTGTGGTTCATGACGAAGTCGATGATCACCCGGATGCCGCGGTCGTGAGCGGCGTTGAGGAAGTCCCGGAAGTCCTCGATGGTTCCGAACTCGGGCAGCACGTCGGTGTAGTCGGCGACGTCGTAGCCGCCGTCGCGTAGCGGTGAGGGGAAGAACGGGGGCAGCCAGAGGCAGTCCACCCCGAGCCACTGCAGGTAGTCGAGCTTGCCGGTCAGGCCCTTGAGGTCGCCGGTGCCATCGCCGTTGGAGTCAGCGAAGCCCCTGACGAGGACTTCGTAGAACACCGCGCGCTTGAACCATTCGGGATCAGGCACGTCGGAGACGGGATGGTTCAGTTCGGTTTCCAATGCCGACGCTCCTCACGATTGACCTACCGCTGACAAAGCCGCACGCTGTGTGCGGCCTGGCTCCCCTCAGCCTGTGAACCGAGTCTGCCACGTGCTGTAAGCGCTCACGCCGGGCACACCCGGGCCGGTCGACCGGGCTCCGCGACGACTCAGCCGACCCGGACGATAGCCGCTGATTCCGGAGCCAGCCGCAGGCCACCGGCCGCCGGATCCGCGGTGTCGGGAACCAGGTTGGCGGCGTCGGTGGCGAAGATTATCTCGCTGGCCCCGGGCACCGGCACGCTCTGCTGCTGGCTGGCCAGGTTGGCCACCACCCGCAGCGGGCCGCGATGCACCACCACCCAGTTGTGGCCCTCGTCGTAGTCCACCTTGACCGACGTGAGCCAGGGCTCGGCCAGGCTGGGCTCCTCGCGCCGCAGCCGGATGAGGGTGCGGTACAGCTCGAGCATCTCGGCGTGCTCGCCGGTCTCGGCCTCTTCCCAGTTCAGCACCGAGTCGTGGTAGGCGGCCGGGTCCTGCGGGTCGACCATGGCCGAGACGTCCCAGCCGTGGTCGGCGAACTCGGCCAGCCGGCCCTCGCTGACCGCCTGGCCCAGCTCGGGTTGCGGGTGCGAGGTGAAGAACGGCCACCGGGTGCTGGCCGCCCACTCCTCACCCATCCAGAGCATCGGGGTGAACGGCGAGCTGAGCAGCAGCACCGCGCCGACCTTGAGCAGGCCCGGCGTGGTGATCTCGGGGAGCCGGTCACCGGCCGCCCGGTTGCCGACCTGGTCGTGGTCCTGCATGAAGACCACGAACCGCCAGCCGGGGACGCGTTCGGTGTCCACCGGCTTGCCGTGGTTGCGGCCCCGGAAGGAGGAGTAGGTGCCGTCGTGGAAGAACGCCCGGGTGAACACCTTGGCAAGGCTGGGCAGCGAGCCGAAGTCGGCGTAATAGCCGTGCCGCTCGCCGGAGAGCATCGCGTGCAGGACGTGATGGACGTCGTCGTCCCACTGGGCGTCCAGCCCGTAACCGCCGTGCTCCTCCGAACCACCGGGCTCATCCGAACCGCCGTGCTCCTCCGAACCGCCGTGCTCCTCCGAACCGCCGGGCTCCTCGCGCGGGGTGATCAGCATCGCGTCGTTGAGGTCGGACTCGGCGATCAGGGGCAGCGGGCGGTCGAGCTGGGCGCTCAGTTCGGCCACCTCGATGCCCAGCTGCTTGAGCAGGTGGGTCTCGGACGAGTCGACCAGGGCGTGCACCGCGTCCAGCCGCAGGCCGTCGATGTGGAAGTCGCGCAACCACCGCAGCGCGTTGTCCAGGATGTAGCGGCGGACCTCCTCGCTGCCCGGACCGTCCAGGTTCACCAGGTCGCCCCAGGTGTTGCGCCCGCTCTTGAGGTAGGGCCCGAACTTGGGCAGGTAGTTGCCGCTGGGGCCGAGGTGGTTGTAGACCACGTCCAGGATGACCGCCAGCCCGTGCCGGTGGCAGGCGTCGACGAACCGCTTGAGCGCGTCCGGGCCGCCGTAGGCCTCGTGCACGGCGTACCAGGCGACCCCGTCGTAGCCCCAGTTCCAGACGCCGTTGAACGCGTTCAGCGGCAACAGCTCGACATGGGTGATCCCCAGATCCACCAGGTGGTCCAGCCGCTGGATCGCCGAGTCCAGGGTGGCGCCCTTGGTGAAGGTGCCGATGTGCAGCTCGTAGATCACCGCTCCGGGCAGTTGACGGCCGGTCCAGGCGCCGTCCTGCCAGTGATGGGCGGTCTCGTCATAGACCTCGCTCAGGCCGTGCACGCCGTCGGGCAGCCGCTGCGAGCGCGGGTCGGGCACCGGGGTGTCCTCGTCGTCGAGCAGGTAGCCGTACCGGGTGCCTGGCACCAGTTCGGCGTCCAGCTGCCACCAGCCCGGCCGGGCCGGGTCCGGCGCCAGCTCCTCGATCCGGTCGCCCTCGACGCCGATGACCGCCCGGACCTGGGTCGCCGACGGAGCCCACACTGCGGGTTGCATCCTCGTCTTCGCCTCGCGTTCTTGCCTCGATGCTTTCACCTGTCTGTTCAGGCCGTGCTGCGGGTCAGGCTGTGCTGCGGGTCAGGCTGTGCTGCGGGTCAGGCTGTGCTGCGGGTCAGGCTGTGCTGCGGGTCAGGCTGTGCTGCGGGTCAGGCTGTGCTGCGGGTCAGGCTGTGCTGCGGGTCAGGCTGTGCTGCGGG
>DASVQQ010000020.1 GCA_036389035.1 Jatrophihabitans sp. | reverse complement strand
ACCCCTACCACTCAGACACCCAACGATGCCAAGCTCTCACCACCTGGCTCCACACCTACAACCACCACCGCGGCCACACCGCACTCGCAGGCCACCCACCAGCAAGCCGCGTCCCCAACCTCTCAGGGCAGAACAGCTAGCCGCGCTGCTTGGACTTCTCGATGGCGGTGCGTATCGCCTCGCGAGCCCGCTTGCGGTCCCCCGCCAGGTCATAGGCCTGAGCCAGCCGGAACCAGGCACGCCAGTCCTGCGGCGCGCGCTCGACCACCGACCGCTGCCGGTCGAACCAGGCATCGGTGGCTTCGCGGTCCAACTGGCCCGACGGGAGCCGGGGCAGGACCGGCGCCTCGGTGAACAACCTCGCTTCCCGCATCCCGATCGCCAGCAGCTGGCACGACACGCCGAACCTGAGCTGGGCCAGCACCACCTGGACGCTGATCAGCGGCAACACCAGCACGGCGACGCCCAGCACCTTGAGGATCCATCGGTCTTCCATGAGCAGGTAGAAACCGCGCCAGGCGATCAAGAAGTAGTAGAGCGTCATCGCCGCGAGCAGCACCGCGGTGAGCAGCAGCGGGTTCGCCCGCCTGCTCCGAACCGGCTCGAGCCCGGTCGCGGCGCGCTCAGCACCCCCTCCTTCGTCGCCGCGATCCTCGCTCACCCGCCCTGTCACAACCCCAGCAACGAGTTCAGGCCGACGGTGAGGCCGGGCCGGTTGCCCACCTCGCGGACGGCCAGCAACACCCCCGGCATGAACGAGGACCGGTTCAGCGAGTCGTGCCGGATGGTCAGCGTCTCGCCCTCGGTGCCGAACAGCACCTCCTGGTGGGCGACCAGGCCGGTGGCCCGGACCGAGTGCACTCGCACCCCGTCGATGTCGGCTCCCCGGGCGCCGGTGACCTCCGCGGTGGTCGCGTCCGGCGCGGCGCTCATCCCGGCCCGGGCCCGGGCCGCCGCGATCAGCCGGGCGGTGGAGGTGGCGGTTCCCGACGGCGCGTCCACCTTCTGCGGATGGTGCAGCTCGATGACCTCGGCCGATTCGAAATAGGGCGCTGCCAACTGGGCGAACTTCATCGCCAGCACCGCGCCGATGCCGAAGTTCGGCGCCACCAGCACTCCCAGCCCGGGCTTGTCGGCCAGCCACTGCTGCACGGTGCTGAGCTTCTCATCGGTGAATCCGGTGGTGCCCACCACGGCATGCAGCCCGTGCTCGACCGCGAAGCTCAGGTTGTCCATCACGCCGTCGGGATGGGTGAAGTCCACCAGCACCTTCGCGCCCGACTCGACGGCGGCCGAGATCGGGTCGCCGAGGTCGATCGAGGCGACCAGTTCCAGATCGGCCGCGGCCTCCACGGCAGCGCAGACCTGCTGCCCCATCCGGCCGCGCGCACCCAGCACCGCCACCGCGATCAGCTCGCTCACCCTGACATCCCTTTCTGGAACCGCGCTAGACAGCAGAGTCGAACGCTAGACGGCAAAGTCGTTAGACAGCAGAGTCGAAATCGTGCTCGCCGAACGGGCCCACCACGCTCAGGCAGGTCGGCTGGGCGATCAGCTCGGCGGCCAGCTCGTTGACCTGATCGAGGGTGACCGCCTCGACCAGGCCCAGCAGGTCATCCAGGCCCAGCACGTCGCCGTAGGTCAGCTCCGCCTTGCCGATCCGGCTCATGCGCGATCCGGAGTCCTCCAGGCCGAGCACCATCCCCCCGCACAGTTGCCCCTTGCCGCGTTCGACCTCGTCGGCGCTGAGGCCGTCCGCGGCGACCGACTCCAGCACCGCTTTCATGATCGAGATGACCTCGTCGGTCTTGCCGGGCTGGCAGCCGGCGTACAGCCCGAACAGGCCGTCACCGGCGTAGGAGGAGGTGAAGGAGTAGGTGGAGTAGGCCAGGCCGCGCTGCTCGCGGATCTGCTGGAACAGCCGCGAGGACATCCCGCCGCCGATGGCCGTGGTCAGCACCCCCATGGCGAAGCGGCGCTCGTCGAAGCGGGACAGGCCCATCGCGCCCAGCACGACGTTGGCCTGCTCGGTGTCATCTACCACCACGCTGACCGGACGGGCGGGAGCCTTGTGCAGCTTGCGGTCGGGTCGAGGCTGGGGGCCGGCGTCGCCGTCGAAGAGCCGGCCGGTGAACGCGGCCCGGACCAGCCGGACGACCTCGCTGTGATCGATGTTGCCGGCGACCGAGACCACCATCTCCGAAGGCCGGTAGCGCCGGGAGTAGTAGCCGTGGATCTGCTTGCGGCTCAGCTGGTTGATCGACTGCTCGCTGCCCAGAATGGACCTGCCCAGCGGCGCGTCGCCGAACAGCGAGGCGGAGAACACGTCGTGCACCAGGTCCGAGGGGTCGTCATCGCGCATCGCGATCTCTTCCAGCACCACGGTGCGCTCGACGTCGACGTCGGCGGCGGCGATGGTGGCGTTGAGCACCACGTCGGCGATGATGTCGACCGCGATCGGCAGCTGCTGGTCCAGCACCGTGGCGTAGAAGCAGGTGTGCTCCTTCTCGGTGAAGGCGTTGAACTCACCGCCGATGGTGTCCATCGCCATCGCGATGTCCAGCGCGGACCGCTGCCGGGTGCCCTTGAACAGCAGGTGCTCCAGGAAGTGGCTGGCGCCGGCGACCGAGGGCGACTCGTCGCGCGAGCCGACTCCGACCCAGATGCCGACGCTGGCCGAGCGGACGCCCGGCATCGCCTCGGTGACGATGCGCAGCCCGCCCGGCAGCACGGTCCGCTTGATCACGCCGCCGCCTGAGACGGGCAGGGTCCGGGTCTTCGCGCGTGTGCTCACCCCGACAGCCTAAGCGGTGCCGACCGCCGGCCCGGTTCTAGCAGCCCAGCGGCCCAGCGCCCAGCGGTCCAGCGCGTCCAGCGGCCCGAGCGCCTACCGGCCATGCGCCTGCATCGCCTAGCGGCCAAGCGCCTGCAGCGCCTAGCGGCCCAGCACCTCATGCGCCAGGGCCAGCGTCTCGGGCTGCCACAGCACCAGCCGCGCCAGGGCCGGGGTTCCGGGCTGCCGCGCCGAGCGCAGCTCGGCCAGGGCCAGCTCGACGGCGCCACGCACCGGCCACCGGTAGGCCCCCGCCGAAATGAGCGGAAACGCGATCGAGTCCGCGCCCAGCTCGCCGGCCACCCGCAGCGACTGGCGATAGCAGGACCGCAGCAGCTCGCCGCGGTTCTCGGTCTCGGAGTAGACCGGCCCGACGGTGTGGATCACCCAGCGGGCCGGCAGCCGGCCGGCGGTTGTCGGCACCGCCTGACCGGTCGGCAACCCGTGCAGATGGGAACCGGCGCGCAACGCCCGGCAGGCCTGGCCGATCTCCGGCCCGCCCCGGCGATGGATCGCCCCGTCCACTCCGGAACCGCCCAGCAGGCTGGAGTTGGCGGCGTTGACGATGGCGTCGACCCGCTGCTCGGTGATGTCGCCGAGCACGACCTCGACCATCATCTGCGTTGCCGGCTCGAAATGGCTCGGGCGTTACCGGCCGCGCCGGGCCCAGGCCTGCGGATCATCCACCATCTTGCGCACGTGCGGCGGCAGCTTGCCGGTGAGCAGCTGCTGCAGCGAGGTCTCGTCCAGCACCTTGCGCAGGCTGGCCCGCACCGCCACCCAGAGGCCGGGCAGGTGCTCGGCCAGGCCGGTGTAGTTCATCTCGTCCGGACGCAGTCCCCGGACCTCGGCCAACGGCCCGTCGACGGCTCGGATCACCGAGCCGATCGAGATGTCGCTGGCCGGCAGGGCCAGGGCGTAGCCGCCGTCGGAGCCGCGCATCGAGCGGACGATGCCGGCTCGGCGCAGGTCGCCCAGGATCGCCTCGACGAACTTGCGAGGCAATTGCTGCTCACTCACCACGACATCGATCTTGACCAGGTTCGGCGCCCGGGCCGCCAGCGCCAGCAACGCCCGCACCGCGTAGTCGCTCTTCGCTGAGATCTCCACCCCGGCATTATCTCTCAAACCCGGTGGGAAACTAGGAAAGCCACGCGTCCCGGCCACTCAGCCGCGCTGACCGGCTGAGCTGCTGTTGGCCCCGGCTCAGCCGACGGTCAGCACGCTGGCGTCGCGCGCCGGGCGCAGCCACACCCGGCTGCCGACCCGCAGGTCCAGCGCGTCGGCCTGGCCACGGGTCAGCTGCACGGCGGTGTCGAACTCACCGGGCTTGGACCCACCGTCAGCTGCCCCGCCGAGCCCCGGCCCGTCAGCGCGCAGCTCGACCCGGACCTGAAAGCCCACCCGGCTCAGCCGTTGCACGCTGGCCGGCGCCGCGCCGGTGCTGTCGGCGGTCAGCACCTCGATGTCGTGCGGGCGGACCAGGTGCTCGCCCAGCCGGGTCACCGGGCCGAGAAAGCCCATCACGAAATCGTTGACCGGGTGGTCATAGAGCTCGTTCGGGCTGCCGACCTGCTCGATCCGGCCGTGGTTGATCACCACGAGCGAGTCGGCGACCTCCAACGCCTCCTCCTGATCGTGGGTGACGAACACGGTGGTGACGTGCACCTCGTCGTGCAGCCGGCGCAGCCAGTCCCGCAGCTCCTTGCGCACCTTGGCGTCCAGCGCGCCGAACGGCTCGTCCAGCAGCAGCACCTTCGGCTCGACGGCCAGCGCCCGGGCCAGCGCCATCCGCTGCCGCTGGCCGCCGGACAGCTGGGAGGGCAGCCGGTCGGCGAACTGGTCCAGGTGCACCAGCTGCAGCAGCTCGTGCACCCGCTGCCGGATCTCGGCCTTGGGCCGCTTGCGGATCTCCAGGCCGAAGGCGACGTTGCGGTAGACCGACAGGTGCTTGAACGCCGCGTAGTGCTGAAAGACGAAACCGACGTTGCGGCGCTGAGCGGGGATGTCGGTGGCCTCCACGCCGTCGATCACCACCGACCCGCTGTCGGCCTCTTCCAGGCCGCCGATGATCCGCAGCAGGGTGGACTTGCCACCGCCACTGGGACCGAGCAGCGCGGTCAGCTGCCCGCTCGCCACGTCGAGGTCGATGTCGGCCAGCGCGACGAAGTCGCCGAACCGCTTGGTGATACCCCGGGTCTGAATGCCCATCTGGCTACTTCTCACTCTGCTCGCGAGGACGGATGATCGAGATGATCACGATGCTCAGCGCGGCCACCGCGATCAGCACCACCGAGAGCTGGTAGGCGCCCGGCTCGAACTGCTCGGCGCGCTCGTCGACCAGCAGCGTCACCGTCTGGGTCTGGCCGCCGACGTTGCCCGAGACCACCCGGACGGCGCCGAACTCCCCCAGCGCCCGGGCCACGCTCAGCACCACACCGTAGGCCAGCGCCCACTTGATGGTGGGCAGGGTGATCCGGCGGAACCGCTGCACGGCGTTGGCGCCGAGGGACCGGGCGGCCTGATCCTGCTCCAGGCCGGTCTCGGTGAGCACCGGCAGCACCTCGCGGACCACCAGCGGCAGCGACACGAACGCGGTCGCCAGCACCATGCCGGGAGTGGCGAAGATGAGCTGCACGCCGCCAGCCTGCAGCGCCGGGCCGAACCAGCCGGTGGTCCAGCCGAACGCCAGGATCAGCGCCAGCCCCACGATGATCGGCGACACCGAGATCGGCAGGTCGATCAGCACGTCCATCAGCCGCCGGCCCCGAAAGCGATAACGGGCCAGCAGCAACGCCGCGCCCACCCCGAAGACGGTGTTGATCACCACCGCCGATCCGGCCACGATCGCGGTCAGCCGGAAGGCGGCGATCGCCTCGGGCCCGCTGATCGCCTCGACGAAGGTGGCCGCGCCCTGGTCGATGGTGCGCCACAGCACCAGCCCCACCGGCAGTGCCACCAGGATGCCCACGTAGCCCATCGCCACCAGTCGCAGGGCCCACCGGCTGCGGCTGGTCCGTCGCCGCCGTCGGGTCGGCCGGGCGGTCACCGGCCGGGATGCCCGCTCGCCGGCCGGCGCCGGCGGCCCGCCGGCCTCGAGGGCGCTGGCTCCGGCCGGCGCTGTCACAGCTCGCTCAGCCACGGCGCGCCGCCCAGTGCTGCAGGCCGCGCAGCGCGGCCAGCACCAGCACGCTGATCAGCAGCAGCACGGTCGCGACCGCCGCCGCGTCCGGCAGGTAGCCGCTCTCGATCTGCTGGAAGATGTACTGCGAGGCGACCTGGGTTCTGGGCAGCTGGCCGGAGATCAGGATGACCGCGCCGTACTCCCCCATCGCCCTGCCGAATGCCAGCGAGGCCCCCGCGGCGATCGCCGGCGCGATGGCCGGCAGCACGATCCGCACGAACGTCCGGATCGGGCCGGCCCCGAGCGAGGCGGCGGCCTGCTCGGCGTCGGTCTCCAGCGACAGCAGCACCGGTTCCACGGTGCGCACCACGAACGGCAGGGTCACGAACAGCAGCGCCACCAGCACCCCGGGCCGGGTGGCGTACCAGTTCACCCCGATCGGGCTGTGCGGGCCGTACAGGGTGTTCAGCACCAACCCGGCCACGATCGTCGGCAGGGCGAACGGGATGTCGATCAGCACCTCGAGCACCCGCTTGCCTGCGAAGTCCTCGCGCACCAGCACCCAGGCGATCAGGGTGCCCATCACGGCGTTGACCGCGCTGACCGCGGCAGCGGCCAGCACGGTCAGCCGGATCACCGACAGCGCCTCGGGGGTGGTGACGGCGGCCCAGAAGTCGTCCAGCCCCGCGCCGGCCCCCTTGGCCACCACCGCGGCCAGTGGCAGCAGCACCAGCAGGCTCAGCCAGAGCACCGCCAGTCCCAGGCCGGCGCCCGAGACGGCGCCCAGCCGCTGCCGATCCGCCGTCGGGTGGCTGTGCCGTCGCGGCCGCGACCCGGCCGGCACGGCCCGCGACTCAGCCACCGGCGCCGCTGATGATCCTGGTCACGATGCCGGAGCCCTTGTCGAAGTACTTCTTGTTCACCGCGCTCCAGCCGCCGAGGTCCGCGATGGTCTGCAGCTTGGCCACCGGGGGGAACGGGTTGGCCGGGTCGTTGGCGCCGGCCACGCTGCCCGTCGGGACGCCCTCGATCACCGGCCGGAAGCCCTTCTCGACGAAGACCTGCTGGCCCGTCTCGGTGCGCACGAACTCCAGGAAGTCCTTGGCCGCCTGCGGCGCGGTCTTGGTCACCGCGCCCGGGTTCTCGATCAGGATCGACTCGGCCGGCACCACGTAGTCCAGCGGCTGGCCCTTCTGCCGCGCCGCGATGGCCTCGTTCTCGTAGGACAGCAGGACGTCGCCGGTGCCGTTGAGGAACGTCGAGGTCGCGTTGGCGGCGCTGGAGGGCTTGCTGACCACGTTGGCGAAGAACGCCTTGAGGTAGTCCTGGGCCTGCGCCTCGGTCCCGCCGTTGGCCAGGACGTAGGAGTAGGCGGCCAGCACGTTCCACTTGGCCCCGCCGGAGGACCCCGGGTCGGGCGTGACGATGTCGACGTCTGTCTTGATCAGGTCGTCCCAGCCCTTGATCTGCAGCGGGTTGCCCTTGCGGACCGCGAACACCACCACCGAGCTCGACACCATGCCCTTGGTCGGGCCGCTGTTCCAGCTCGGGTCGACGAACTTGGGCACCAGCTTGGTCATGTCCGGCTCGAGCGAGAGCGCGACGAAGTCGGCTTCCTGGCCGTTGCTGACCGACTGGCTCTGGGTGCCGCTGGCGCCGTAGGAGGATGCCCAGCTGACGCCCTTGCCCTTGTCGGTGGCCGTGAACGCCGTGGTCAGCGCCTCGTAGGCGGGCTTGGGCACCGAGAACGCGACCAGGGACAGCTTGCCGCCGGAGGACGCGTCGGAGGACGAGCAGCCGGTCACCGCCAGCAACAGCGCCGCCGCGGCGGCTACCAGCGCGGCACCGGCAGGCCGGCGGGAAGGGGTCCTGGTCATGCGCGACTCCAGCGATTCTGTCTTTCCGATCGGACTACAAGACAATACCTGCTGACCCGCCCTCGGCACACCCTCAGAAATTACGATCAGGGCAGCCACCGGGCCGCGGGTGGATCCTCCCCCGCAACGCCTTGGTCCTGCCCGCTGCACATTCCCCTCAGAAACGCCTGAGGGGGCACGGGAGAGACTCCCGTGCCCCCTCAGGGCAGTTCCCGCGCTGAGCGCAGGGGTTTTTACTCCTCGGTCGCGCCCGCTTCGGCCGGAACCGACTCGGCGGCGCCGGCGGCCTCGTCGGCCACCGGGACCAGGCTGATCTTGCCGCGCTGGTCGATCTCGACGATCTCGACCTGCAGCTTGTCGCCGACGTTGACGACGTCCTCGACCTTGCCGATCCGCTTGCCGTTGCCCAGCTTGGAGATGTGCACCAGGCCGTCCTTGCCGGGCAGCAGCGAGATGAAGGCGCCGAAGGCCGCGGTCTTGACCACCGTGCCCAGGAACCGCTCGCCCACCTTGGGCATCTGCGGGTTGGCGATCGCGTTGATCCGGTCCACCGCGGCGGCCGCGGACGCCCCGTCGGAGGCTCCGACATAGATGGTGCCGTCGTCCTCGATGGTGATCTGGGCGCCGGTCTCGTCCTGGATCGCGTTGATCATCTGCCCCTTCGGGCCGATCACCGCGCCGATCTTGTCCACCGGGATCTTGACCACGGTGACCCGCGGCGCGTACGGGCTCATCTCGTCCGGACGGTCGATCGCCTCGGCCATCACGTCCAGGATGTGCAGCCGGGCATCGCGGGCCTGGGACAGCGCCGCGGCCAGCACCTCGGACGGGATGCCGTCCAGCTTGGTGTCCAACTGCAGCGCGGTCACGAAGTCCTTGGTGCCGGCGACCTTGAAGTCCATGTCGCCGAAGGCGTCCTCGGCTCCGAGGATGTCGGTCAGCGCCACGTACTCGGTCTTGCCGTCGACGGTGTCAGAGATCAGCCCCATCGCGATACCCGCGACCGGAGCCTTCAGCGGCACGCCGGCGTTGAGCAGTCCCAGCGTCGAGGCGCAGACCGAGCCCATCGAGGTGGAGCCGTTGGAGCCCAGCGCCTCCGACACCTGCCGGATCGCGTACGGGAACTCCTCGCGGCTGGGCAGGACCGGGATCAGTGCCCGCTCCGCCAGCGCGCCGTGCCCGATCTCGCGCCGCTTGGGCGAGCCGACCCGGCCGGTCTCGCCGGTGGAGTACGGCGGGAAGTTGTAGTTGTGCATGTAGCGCTTGCGGGTCTGCGGCGACAGCGAGTCGATCTGCTGCTCGAGCCGGAGCATGTTGAGCGTGGTGACGCCGAGGATCTGCGTCTCGCCGCGCTCGAACAGCGCCGAGCCGTGCACGCGGGGCAGCACGTCGACCTCGGCGGACAGCTGCCGGATGTCGGCGAGCCCGCGGCCGTCGATGCGCACCTTGTCGCGCAGGATGCGCTGGCGCACGAACTTCTTCTGCACCGAGCGGTAGGCCGCCGAGATCTCCTTCTCGCGGCCGGCGAACCGGTCGGCGAGGGACGCCTTGACGGACTCCTTCAGCTCGTCGACCCGGGCCTCGCGCTCGGACTTGCCGGCGATCGTGAGGGCCTGCGCGAGGTCGTCGCCGACGGCCTGCTCGACGGCGGCGTACACGTCGTCCTGGTAGTCCAGGAACAGCGGGAACTCGGCGGTCGGCTTCGCCGCGGCGGCGGCGACCTGCTGCTGCGCGCGGCACAGCGTCGCGATGAACGGCTTGGCGGCCTCGAGGCCCTGGGCCACGATCTCCTCGGTGGGGGCCTGCACGTTCTCGGTGGTGATGAGGTTCCAGGC
>DASVQQ010000019.1 GCA_036389035.1 Jatrophihabitans sp. | reverse complement strand
ACCCCTACCACTCAGACACCCAACGATGCCAAGCTCTCACCACCTGGCTCCACACCTACAACCACCACCGCGGCCACACCGCACTCGCAGGCCACCCACCAGCAAGCCGCGTCCCCAACCTCTCAGGGCAGAACAGCTAGCTGTCGGAGCTGTGTGACAACATCGACCGCGTGAGTGATGAGACCTGGCGCCCGCTCGGCGTCGACACCGAGGACGCGGTCGCGGAGTACGACGCGCTTCACGACGGCGTGCCCGAGTGGATGACGGCCGCCTTCTGGGCTTGGGTGCGGCCGGCGCTTATGGCGCGCCGTAGGGGCCCTTCCGTCTACGGCCAGGCATACTACGCACACATGCTCGACACCGATCTGGCTGAACAGATGTGCCAAGCACTGCGCATCCCTCTGCCAAATCTTCGGAAGGACTCGGTCGACAGCGGCATAGGCAAAAACCAGCTTGCCGCAGCGATCTCGGTGTTGGTGAAGCACCACGCGCCGCTTCAAATCGCGGACTATCTTCTCGCCCACGGTGGGCACGCACAGGCTGGCGAGTTGGACTCGTTACTTGCTCGCAGCAAGTCAGCGTGGGAGGTGGGGAGCCGCCACGGCAAACCTGGACTCGTCCGTCGCGTACCGCAGGGAGTGCAGGAGGCCGCTGATTCGGTCATGGCACGAGCAGGGCGCGCAGGTGCCAGGTTGGCCAAGGCTTGGGGAGAGCTCTACGGCCTAACCCCAGACCCGAGCGTTGCCTACGGGCTCGCAGTCAAGGCGGTGGAGGACGCGGCCATCCCGGTGGTGTCACCAACCAACGAGAGGGCAACCCTTGGCACCGTACTTGCGCAGATCGAACAGCAGGGCGACTGGGGACTTCCGATGGAGCGCGAGCACGACCGGGCGCCGTCGCGGGAGGTCCTCATCAGCATGATGCGAATGCTCTGGCACGGGCAGCATGACCGCCATGGGGGTCAGCCCGCGGCTCCGGGGGACGTGTCGATTGAAGAGGCGACGGTGGCTGTCTCGCTCGCAGTGACGCTGGTCAACCTGTTCGACGCTGATGTGGTCGCTCGGCCGCGCCCAGCAGTCGCCAGGTGATGGACACGCTGGCCGGGTCGTACGTCGCGCCGTTGTCCTGGCCAACTCGGTGGACCTGATGTTTATGCGATCAGGCGGATGCCCCGCTTGCGGGGCCTCGGCATCCGGCCAGGCCACCGGCTAGCCTCTTTTGACCGCGGGCCTAGCTACGCCCCGCTGTCCGGCAGTCCCTAGTCCTCCGAGTGCGACCACCTCTGACCAGCCGGTGCCGACCACCTAGCCTGGGCGCATGACCGATCCCGCCCCGAAGACTGCTCCCGCGCAACACCAGCCGCCGGACGGCGGCGCCGGCCCGCTGGCCGACGTCCTGGTGATCGACCTGTCCCGGGCGCTGGCCGGCCCGCATGCGGCGATGATGCTGGGGGACCAGGGCGCCCGGGTGATCAAGGTGGAGGCGCCGGGGCACGGTGACGATACCCGCGGCTGGGGGCCGCCGTTCGTCCGGCCCGACCCACCCTCCCAGGGCGAGCGCGAGTCGACCTACTTCCTGTCCTGCAACCGGAACAAGGAGTCGATCACCCTGGACCTGAAGGACCCGGCCGGCGCGGCGGTGCTGACCCGGCTGGTCCGGCAGGCCGACGTCCTGGTCGAGAACTTCAGGACCGGGGTGCTCGACCGGCTCGGTTTCTCGATGGCGCGGTTGCACGAGCTCAACCCCGGGCTGATCATCCTGTCCATCACCGGCTTCGGCCACGACGGCCCCGAGGGCGGCCGGCCGGGCTATGACCAGATCGCCCAGGGCGAGGGCGGGCTGATGTCGCTGACCGGCATGTCACCGGACGAGCCGACCCGGGTCGGCGTGCCGATCGCGGACCTGCTGGCCGGCATGTACGGCGCCTACGGGGTGTTGGCCGCCCTGCACGAGCGCGACCGAACCGGCCGCGGCCAGGTGGTGCGCACCTCGCTGCTGGCCGGCATGGTCGGGGTGCACGCCTTTCAGGGCACCCGCTACACCGTGGCGGGGGAGGTTCCCGGAGTGGCCGGGCGTCACCATCCCTCGATCTGCCCGTACGGGTTGTTCTCCGCCGCCGACGGGTTGGTGCAGATCGCGGTGGGCAGTGACCGGCTGTGGCAGTCGTTCGCGGCGGCCTTCGGCCTGGAGCGGCCGGAGTGGGCTCGCAATGCCGACCGGGTCGCCGACCGCGAGGCGGTGATCGCCGCCGTGGACGCGGCCTTCGGCGGCTACCCCCGGGAGCGGCTGATGACCATCCTGGCCGAGCTCGGCACCCCCTCGGGACAGGTGCGCTCGCTGGACGAGGTCTATGAGTGGGAGCAGACCAGGTCACAGGGGCTGCTGGTCGAGGTGGACCATTCCAGCCTGGGTGCCCTGACCCTGCCCGGACCGCCGATCCGCTACGACTCCGGTGGCCGCGGCAGGCATCAGGCGCCGCCGACCTTGGGGCAGCACACCGGCGAGATCCTGGCGTGGTTGGACTCGGTCGACCCGCCCGACTAGACCGTCAGCGTCGACTCGTCGGCGCCTGGCAGCGTCGGGGCTCCTTCGAGCCGCTAGCCGTCTGGCGCTGGTGCAGTAGAAAGAAGAGATGGATCAGCGCTACCGCTTGCCCAGCCGTCCGGTCGCGGACCCCCGGGCGATCGTGCGGGGTCCGGACTACCGGATCACCGTGCTGACCGAGGGCCTGCTGCGCTTGGAGCGGGCAGCCGAGGGCGCCTTCGAGGACCGGGCCTCGGCGTTCGCCATCAACCGTGAGCTGCCGGTGCCGGCGTTCGAGGTGGTCGAGACCGAGTCCCACCTGGAGGTGCTCACCGACCGGCTGCACCTGGTCTATGACCGCGGCCCGTTCTCCACCTCGGGGCTGAGCGTGCAGGTCCTCGGCGGGGTGAGCAGCTGGCACAGCGTCTGGCGCTACGGCGACCGGCCCGCCGACGGCGACGGCAACCTCGGCGGCACCGCCCGCACCCTGGACATGATCGACGGCCCGTTGCCGCTTGAGCCCGGCGTGCTCTCGCGCAACGGCTACGCGATGATCGACGACTCGCGCACCCCGGTCCTGGAACCCGACGGCTGGGTCAGCCCGCGGCCCGGCGCCGCCGAAGACTTGTACCTGTTCGGCTATGGCCGGGACTACCCGCAGGCGTTGCGGGCCCTGTACGCGCTGTCCGGGCCGCAGCCGCTGCTGCCACGCTGGGCGCTGGGCAACTGGTGGAGCCGGTATCACCGCTACAGCGACGCGGAGTACCTGGCGCTGCTGGACCGCTTCGCCGAGGAGGGCATCCCGTTCTCGGTGGCGGTGCTGGACATGGACTGGCACCTGGTCGACATCGAGCCGAAGTACGGCAGCGGCTGGACCGGCTACACCTGGAACCGAGAGCTGTTCAAGGACCCGCCGGCGTTCCTGGCCGAGCTGCACGAGCGCGGGCTGAAGGTCACCCTCAACGACCATCCGGCCGACGGCGTCCGCGCCCACGAGGACGCCTACCCGGCGATGGCCGAGGCGCTGGGGGTCGATCCGGCGACCGGGCGCCCGGTCGCCTTCGACGTGACCGACCCGGACTTCCTGACGGCCTATTTCGAGATCCTGCACCGGCCGCTGGAGGAGCAGGGCGTGGACTTCTGGTGGCTGGACTGGCAGCAGGGCCCGCACAGCCGCATCGCCGGCATCGACCCGCTGTGGATGCTCAACCACTTCCACTTTCTCGACAGCGCCCGCGACGGCCGCCGGCCGCTGACCTTCTCCCGCTACGCCGGCCCCGGCAGCCACCGCTATCCGGTGGGCTTCTCGGGCGACACGATCACCACCTGGGCGTCGCTGGACTTCCAACCCGAGTTCACGGCGACGGCCTCCAACATCGGCTACGGCTGGTGGAGTCACGACATCGGCGGCCACATGGGCGGGGCGAAGGATGACGAGCTGGCCACCCGGTGGCTGCAGTTCGGCGTCTTCTCACCGATCTGCCGGCTGCACTCGGTGCTCAGCCCGTTCACCAGCAAGGAACCCTGGCAGTTCGGCCTGCAGGCCCAGCAGGCGATGACCGGCGCGCTGCGGCTGCGGCACCGGTTGCTGCCCTACCTGCACACCATGAATCACCGGGCCGCGCACCAGGGTGTGCCGCTGGTGACGCCGATGTACTACCGGTACCCGTGGGCGGCCGAGGCCTACCGGGCCCGCAACCAGTACGCCTTCGGCAGCCAGCTGGTGGTCGCGCCGATCACCACGCCGGCTGATCGGCAGCTGCTGCTGGGCGCGGTGACCGCGTGGTTGCCGCCGGGAACCTGGGTCGACCTGTTCACCGAGCTGGTCTATGACGGCGGCCGGGAGATGCGGCTGCACCGCGGCCCGGACGCGATCCCGGTGCTGGCCCGCACCGGCGCCATCGTGGTGCTCGACGCTGCCGAGGCGCCGGCCAACGCCGCCGACAACCCGGCGGACCTGGAGGTGCTGGTGGTGCTCGGCGAGGACGGCGCCTTCGAGCTGATCGAGGACGACGGCGTCGGGCCGGGCGATGATTCCGACCGCTGGGCAAGCACCCCGCTGGACTTCGATCAGGCCGGCGGCGTCCTGCGGATCGGCCCGGTCAGCGGCAATGCCCGGTGCCTGCCGGCCCGGCGCGGCTGGACGGTGACGTTCCTGGCCTACGCCGGGGGTGACACCGGACCCGAGGTCAGCCTGGACGGCGACCCGGTCCTGGCAACCGTGCTCCGCTCGAACCGGCGGACCAGCGTGCGGGTGACGGACGTGCCGGTGGGCTCGACCGTCCGGGTGAGCCTCGGCGCCCGGCCTGAACTGGCCGCAAACGACGTCGAGGACCGGTTGTTCGCCCTGCTGCACCGGGCCCAGCTGTCCTACGAGCTGAAGACCCGGATCTCGGCGGCGGCCACCGCGCCGGCGCCGCTGACCACCCGGCTGGCACAGCTGCAGGCCTTCGAGCTGGAGCCGGCGGCGCAGGCCGCGGTCTTCGAATTGCTGCTGGCCCGCCCGGCCGGCGCCAGCGGCATCGACCCGGCGCCGGCGGCGAGCTGAGGCCCTGGACACGCGTGCCGGTGGTGGCCCCGACGAGGCGACCACCACCAGCGCGCGCTTGGTCTTAGGTCAGGTTGGCGACCGAGGTGTACATGTTGTACACGGAGGTGTCGAAGTATGACGCCTTGTTCAAACCGGTGCTCGGGGTGAGCGTGGACATGGCGCCGTTGGAGTAGCCCAGCCCGGTGTTGTTGTCATAGGCGTAGAACCACGGCCCGCCGGACGAGCCGCCGGTGAAGCCGCAATACATGGCGATCTTGTACTCGCTGCCTGGCCGGTGCGTGGTGCCCTGGCAGGCCCACTGCCACCCGCCGTCATACGGGGGAGCCGCTGGGTAGCCCATGACGGTGATCGGCAGGGAGAAGGGCTGGTTCCAGGTCATGCCGTTGCCACCGACCACGTTCACGACGGCCCCGTACTGGTTGGGCCACATGGTCACCATGCCGACGTCGCGGTTGAGGTCGGAGCTGCTCATCCAGGAGTTGAAGGTGGTGAAGTACTTGGCCTGCCACTGACCGTAGGGCTGGTTGCCGTAGTCATACAGCGGCACGAACACCCAGTTGGTCATCCAGGTCTTGCCCGCGCCACCGTGGATGCAGTGACCGGCCGTCAGCACCAGCTGCTTGGAGCCGCTGTTGAGCGTCGAGGCCGAGCAGACGTAGTTACCGCCGTTGGTGGGGTCAGTGAAGAACACCTTGCCCACTGTGGCGGAGGCGTTCACCGCCAGCGTCGAGACCTCGCCACGCCGGGACTGGTCGACGCGCCGCTCCTGAGGCGCCGGCTTGGTGGCGGCTGACGGAGCGATCTTTCCGGGGGCGCCGGTCTTCTGGCCGGACTGCGGTGCAGGGGTCGAGGTCGAGCGCGAAACCAGGCTCTCAGCGGAGCGGGCCTTGGCCTTGCGCTCCTTCGTCCAGTACGCGGAGGTGGAATTCAGCTCGGATGCTGAGGTCGCCGCTACCGTGGTGCTCACCGAGCTGCCGAGACCGGCTGGAGCCGGAGCGGCCTGTGCGCCAGGCGCCAGGACCGTCAGGCCCAGCGTCACCGCCCCGGCCAGTAGCCCTGCCATCGGCCATCGCCTGCGATTGAACATGGGGGTTCTCCTTCGGGTTGCGGGCAGCTGTGTTGGCCCTGCCCCCGATGGACCGTTGCTGGCTGCCGAACCGAGACTCTCTCGGCCTCCACGGCTTCAAAGTATCCTAAATCGGACAAAATAGATGAGAGCGACGGTCTAATCGTTATCCGACCGGCGCGCTGATCCGACGGCGATCACCGTCCGGCGATCATCGTCTGGTGGTCAGGCCGCCCGGCGGTCAGGCCGCCCGGTTGGCGCGCCTGCGAAACAGGACAGCAGCCAGCGCCACGCCGCCGAGCAGGACGCCGAGGGCGCCCAGCACGATCGCGGTGTTGGTGCCGCTGCCGCCGTCCGAACTGCCGGACACGGTCAGCTGGGACTGGCTGGGAGTCGCCGATGCCGTGCTGCCGGCAGGCGCCGTGCTGGCGGCAGGCGCCGAGCTGGCAGGTGGTGTCGTGGTGGCGGCCGGCGGGGTGCTGCTGGGTGCGCCGGCCGGGCTCGTCGCACTCGCCGCCGCCAACTTCAGGACGGGCGCCGGGTGCTCGAGCTCGGTGGTGCTGCCCGCGGCGGCTTCCTCGATCCACGAGACGACCTCGCCGTCGCTGTAGGTCTGGATCGCCTTGAAGGTCATCGTCGGGGCCTTGGGCAGCGGTCCGGCGTTGATCGTGAACCGGCTGAACTCACCCGGTTTGATCCCGCTCTGGGCGCTGGCGGCCTTCCATTCGATGACGCTGACCGCCTCGGTGACCCTGGAGCCACCGGAGCTGATCGGAGTCGCCAGCTTCGCCTTGGTGAGCGTGTACGTCCAACCCTTGGTCGGCCGCACCGACACCGAGGCCAGCGGCTGGCCGGGCGGCAGCTGCACCTTCACCCCGGTGGTGCTCGCGGTGTCGGACTCGTTGGGGACCCTGAACGTCAGGTTGGCGTACCCGCCCTGGACCGCGGCCGGGCTAGAGACGCTCACGTGGGCCGCGGCGGCGCCGGCGCCGAGAAAGCCGGCCACCCAGGCGCCGAGCAGGACGACCACGATGCTTGGCCCCCGGCGATAGCGCCTCATGAGGTTCTCCTTCTGTCATCACTTCGAACGTCCGAGCGGCAAGGGTGCGCCGCGTTAGTCATTCGGAACGCTCGGCTGGTTCCTGGCCGGGGTGGAGCGAGACGTGGCTCACACCCGGTGGTCGCCGCCGCTGGTGCTGACAACGCCCGGCAGTTGGGCGATGATCGCCGGTGCCGGATGCCCCACGCCTTGGCAGAGTGGCGGCACGGAGCGATGTCGTCGAAGGAGGACGCCTCATGCGGGTGGTGATCGCGGTGGGCGGCAACGCGATGACTGCGGCCGACGGCTCGGCCCGCCCGCAGGACCAGCAGGCCGCCATCGAGGTGGCCGTCGAGCCGATCGCCGAGCTGATCCGGGCCGGCCATCAGGTGGTGCTGACGCACGGCAACGGCCCGCAGGTGGGCAACCTGCTGGTCAAGAACGAGCTGGCCGCCTCGGTGGTGCCGCCGGTGCCGCTGGACTGGTGCGGCGCCCAGACCCAGGCGACCGTCGGCCTGCTGATCCTCAACGCGCTGGACCGCGCCCTGGCCGCCCGGGACCTGCCGGCGCGCACCGCGGTCGTCGTCTCCCGCACCGAGGTCGCTGCCGAGGATCCCGCGTTCAGCAGCCCGTCCAAGCCGATCGGGCGCTATCTCAGCCAGGCCGAAGCAGCCGTGATGATCGGCCACGGCCAGCACTGGCAGGACCGCGGCGAGCGGGGCTGGCGCCGGGTGGTCGCCTCGCCGGAGCCGCTGCGCTGCCTGGACGCGCCAGCCGTGCTGGTGTTGCTGGCCGCCGGCTTCGCGGTGGTGTGCTCCGGTGGCGGCGGCATCCCGGTGGTGGCCGACGGCAGTCCTGGTGGGCACCGCGGCGTCGAGGCGGTCATCGACAAGGACCTGACCGCCGCCCTGCTGGCGACCTCGCTGGCCGCCGACCGGCTGGTGATCGCCACCGACGTCGAGCATGCGGTGCTCGGCTGGGGCACCGACAACCCGGTGCCGCTGACCGGCGTCGAGGTCGGCGACCTGGAGGCCCTGCTCGCCGAGGGCGCCTTCGCCAGCGGCAGCATGGGGCCGAAGGTGAGCGCCGCCTGCCGGTTCGCGCGCCGCAGCGGCAAGCCGGCGGCCATCACCTCCTTGGGTGCCATCGCGGGTGCGCTGGCCGGGGTGGCCGGCACCATCGTGCATCCTGAGTCCTCCTGACCTGGCAATCGCTGGACCTGACAATCGCTCGTCCCGAGAATCGCTCGACCCGACAATCGCTCGTCCCGACAATCGCTCGACCTGACAAGGAGAACCGATGCCTGACCCGATTGAGGTACGCAAGGTCGCGTTGCACAGCGTGTCCGATGCCAGCGAGTTCACGGCGCTGATCACCGACGGCGTGCTCGAGGCCGACCGGGTGGTCGCGGTGATCGGCAAGACCGAGGGCAACGGCGGCGTCAACGACTACACCCGGATCATCGCCGACCGGGCCTTCCGCGAGGTGATCATGGCCCACGGCAGCCGGTCCGCCGAGCAGGTCAAGCAGATCCCGATCGTCTGGTCCGGCGGCACCGACGGCGTCATCTCCCCGCACGCCACCATCTTCGCCACCACCGATCCGGCATCGGCCCCGGCCACCGATGAACCCCGGCTGACCGTCGGGTTCGCGATGAGCGAGGTGCTGGCGCCCGAAGACATCGGCCGCACCGCCATGATCAGCAAGGTGGCGGCCGCCGTCACCGAGGCGATGGGCAAGGCCGGCATCACCGACGTCGCCGACGTGCATTACGTCCAGACCAAGACGCCGCTGCTGACCATCGACACCATCCGCGACGCCAAGAGCCGCGGCCACGACGTCTTCACCGAGGACACCCTGCACTCGATGGACGTCTCCAACGGCTGCACCGCCCTCGGCATCGCGGTAGCCCTGGGCGAGATCGAGATGCCCGCCGACGCCGACGTCATGCGGAACCGGTCGCTGTTCTCCTCGGTGGCCTCCTGCTCCTCCGGGGTCGAGCTGGACCGGGCCCAGGTGGTGGTGGTCGGCAACGCCCGCGGGATCGGCGGCCGGTACCGGATCGGGCACAACGTGATGTCCGACGCCCTGGACGCCGACGGCATCTGGGCGGCGATCCGCGACGCCGGCCTGGACCTGCCCGAGCGCCCGCATAGCTCCGACCTCGACGGCCGGCTGGTCAACGTCTTCCTCAAGTGCGAGGCCAGCCAGGACGGCGCCGTCCGCGGCCGGCGCAACGCCATGCTCGATGACTCCGACGTGCACTGGCACCGCCAGATCAAGGCGGCGGTGGGCGGGGTGGCCGCCTCGGTCACCGGAGACCCGGCCGTGTTCGTGTCGGTGTCGGCCGCCCACCAGGGCCCGGACGGCGGCGGCCCGGTGGCGGCGATCATCGACGCCGGCGCCTGATCCGTCCGCGCGGCCACCGAGCGGCCGGACACGCCGCTCGGTGGCCCCTGCCGGCCCCCGGTTCGGCTCTGCGGGCCCGCCGGGTCGTAGGCTCAGCGGCGATGAAGACCTTCGACCAACTCTTCGCCGAACTGACCGGGCGCCAGGCCGACCGGCCGGCCGGCTCGGCGACCGTGACGGCCCTGGACGACGGCGTCCACGCCCAGGGCAAGAAGGTGCTGGAAGAGGCGGCCGAGGTCTGGATGGCGGCCGAGCACGAGTCCGCGGACCGGACCGCGCAGGAGATCAGCCAGCTGCTCTACCGCGTCCAGGTGCTGATGCTGGGCAAGGGCCTCACCCTCGATGACATCTACCGGCACCTGTAGACGCCCGTGTCCGCCGATCTGAACGCCACCGACCTGCTGCGGGTCGCCGTGCCGAACAAGGGCTCGCTGGCCGAGCCGGCCAGTGAGATGCTGCGCGAGGCCGGCTACCGCCAGCGCAACGACAACCGCGAACTGGTGCTGCAGGACCCGGACAACAGCACCGAGTTCTTCTTCCTCCGCCCCCGTGACATCGCCCTGTACGTCGGCTCGGGCCGGCTGGACGTCGGCATCACCGGCGAGGACCTGCTGCTGGACTCCGGCGCCAAGGCCGAGGTGATCCTGCAGCTGGGCTTCGCCAGCTCGACCTTCCGGTTCGCCGCCGACATCGGCTCCAGCAAGAGCCTGACAGACCTGCGCGGGCGCCGGATCGCGACCGCCTATCCGGGCCTGCTGTCGCACTACCTCGCCGAGCAGGGCGTCGAGGCGGAGGTGATCAAGCTCGACGGCGCGGTCGAGACCGCCGTCCGGCTCGATGTCGCCGACGCGATCGCCGACGTGGTCGAGACCGGAACCACGCTGCGCGCGGCCGGGCTGGAGATCTTCGGCGAGCCGCTGTTCCGGTCCCAGGCGGCGCTGGTCCGGCGCACCGGGGCGGCCTCGTCGTCCGCGGTGGAGCAGTTGGTGCGACGGTTGCAGGGCGTGATGATCGCCCGGCAGTACGTGCTGATGGACTACGACATCGCCGATCACCTGGTCGAGCGGGCGGTCGCGGTCACTCCGGGCTTCGAGTCCCCGACCGTCTCGCCGCTGCGCACCGCGGGCTGGTCGGCGGTGCGCTCGATGGTGCCGCGCCGCGACACCAACCGCATCATGGACGAGCTCTGGGAGATCGGGGCGCGCGCCATCCTGGTCACCGACATCCATGCCTGCCGGTTATGACGAGCGCAGCCGGCAGGGCCGCGCGATGACCGAGCCGGCGGCCCACGACACTTCTGAGACCCGGACTCCGCGGCAGGTCAGCGCCCGGCCGGTCCGGGCCACTCCGATCGCGGTGCTGGCCGCCGTGGTGGTGCTGGCCCTGTTCGGCTTCGCCGCGGTGATCCTGCGCAGCACCGCCGACGGCTTCAGCTTCAGCACCGCCGACCAGTTCGGCATCGCCGGCACCGGCCTGCTGGCCGCTCTCGGCATCCTCTCGGTGACCCGGCCCCGGCTGCGCGCCGACGCCCGGGGCGTGGACTGCCGCGGCTTCTTCGGCGGCTACCGGCACGTGGACTGGGCACTGGTCACCGCGATCGAGTTTCCACCCAAGGCCCGGTTCGCCCGGCTGGTGCTGCCCGGTGACGAGCTGATCACCCTGTACGCCGTCCAGCGGGGGGACGGCGAGCGCAGCGTCCGGGTCATGCAGGGGCTGCGCGCGTTGCACGCCGCCTCCCGCTGAGCCGCGCGCCGATCAGGGCACGCGGCTACAGCCAGGCAGGACGGCTACGGCGGGGACGGGCTCAGGCAGGACGGCTCAGGCGTGGGTGAAGCTGCCGAAGGTGGCGGTCCTGTCCCAGATCGCCTGGGACCGGACGCCGCCGGCCGGGTTCGTGGCGGCGACCGTCATGCCGGGCCCGGTGTAGATCCCGACGTGATAGACGCTGCCGGTGTTGTCGGAGTAGAAGACCAGGTCACCCGGCACCGCTCGAGCGGCCGGGATCATCCGGGCCGCCCGGAACTGGTCCTGGGCGATCCGCGGGGTGCTGAGCGCGGCCGCGGTCCGGTAGCTGTACTGCACCAGCCCTGAGCAGTCGAAGCCGGCCGGGCTGGCGCCGCCCCAGACGTAGGGCTTGCCGATGAACGTCTTGGCCAGAGTGACGATCTTGGTGTTGGCGGCCGGGGTCGCCGGCGCGGGGCCGGGCAGCATCGTCACCGCCGGGGTGCTCAGCGCCGCGCAGCCGAGCAGCTTGTTGTTCCCGACACCGATGTTCAGCGCCCACAGGCAGACGTTGTGCGAGCCGGTGCTGGCAGGGATGGAAAAGGAGTAGCCGGCCGCCGGGCCGACCTGGGGCTGGCTGCTGAGAAGGTCCGGTCGGGGCACCGAGGCGGTCACAGTGGCGGCCACCGCGCCATCGAGGTAGGCCACCACCTTGATCGAGGCAGCCCGGTTGTCCGGGTCGGAGGCCCAGCCGCGGACGCCGATGCTGGTGGCGCTCTGGGCGCGGGTCGCCTCCAGCGCTCCCTGCGGGCTGCGGGCCGCGATCTCGGCGGCGGTCAGCCCGACGGAGACCTTGAGGCAGGCGCCGAGCTGCCGGTTGACCCCGACGCCGATGTTGACGGCCGCCGCGCAGACCAGGTGGTTTCCGTCGCGCAGCGTGATGGTGACCGAGTACCCCTGGTTGCCGCCGACGTTGCGGGACAGCGCGATGTCAGGCCTGGACACCACCTTCGCCGAGGTGATGACCGCGGCGCTGCCGTTGTACCCGGCGTTGATCTTCAGCGGCTGGGCCAGGTTGTCCGGGTCGGCCGCCCAGCCGGTCAGGGTGACGGTGTTGCCGCTGGCGCTGACCTTCTCCAGCGCTCCGAACGGGCTGCGAGCGGCGATCTCGGCGGCGGTCGGGGTGCTGCCGATCGGCGCGGGCACCACCACCGTCCGGCAGCCGAGCGAGGTGTCGCCACCGGCTGAGATGTTCACGGCCGTGACGCAGACCGTGTGGCTGCCCGGCTGGGCCGCCAGCGTCATCGCGAAGCCCGGTGTCGGACCGGTGGAGAGGGCCTTGACCACGTCCGGACGCGACACCGCGGTGACGACCTGACCGGCGCCGGCTCCGTCCAGGGTGGCCCGGACGGTCAGCGGCAGCGCCAGGTTGTCGGGATCGGCGGCCCATCCCTGGACGCTGATGGCGGTGGATCCGCTCGGGATCACCTGGTCCAGGTAGCCGATCGGGTCGCTCGGGGTTGCGGCGAGAGCCACGGACTGGACGCCGCCGAAGGCTGCCAGGCCGGCTATCACGGTGGCGACGGCGGCCTTGCCGGCCAGTCCGAGGATGCGGGAACGGGGCGGGGTGCAGCGTCGGGTCACGTCAAGACTTCCCTGTCGACTTACTTCACGGCCCCCCGCGCGTTAAGGCACAGTAAACCGAATGTGCGGCGTGGCGCGAGTTGTTTGCCGAAATCAGTGGTTCAATCCGGCACCCGACAGGCCAACATCATAATAAGCCGGACTTTTCATCCGGCTCCTGGCCGGGCTGGGGCGCGTCGGGTGCGCCTGACCGTTTGGGTGCTCGGTGCTCACGCTGCTACCCTTCACACGCGACCCGTCAGTTCCGTGCCCGCAAGGCACGAGCCGGCGTGCAAGCGGAAGCCCCGGTTTCCCACCCGCGCAGCCTCACGGCAGCCGGGTTCGGTCCAGCACCGCCTCACGGCGGTGCCAGGCGGTACCCGTTGTTCCGGCATCAGCCGGTCCTTTGGGCGCTGTCCGGATCGCGGAGATCTCCGGCCCCGACTGCATCGGTTGCAGCGGGGCCGTTGTCATTGTCGCCAGTGCCTTATCCAGCACTCGCGGCAGTGCGGCAGCCTCCATCCAGCAGCACAACCTAGGAGGCCCCATCAGCTCTGAACCCCGGATCAATGACCGGATTCGCGTTCCCGAGGTCCGACTCGTCGGGCCCGAGGGCGAGCAGGTCGGCATCGTGCCGATCGGCAAAGCCCTCGAACTGGCCGCCGAAGCCGACCTCGACCTCGTCGAGGTGGCGCCGATGGCGCGGCCACCGGTCTGCAAGCTCATGGATTACGGCAAGTTCAAGTACGAGAGCGCGCAGAAGGCCCGCGAGGCCCGGCGCAATCAGGCACTGACCGTGATCAAGGAAATGAAGCTCCGTCCGAAGATCGACCCGCACGACTACGAGACCAAGAAGGGTCACGTCGAGCGGTTCCTCAAGCAGGGTGACAAGGTCAAGATCACGATCATGTTCCGTGGTCGCGAGCAGTCCCGGCCAGAACTCGGGTTCCGGTTGCTGCAGAAGCTGGCTGAGGACATCACCGAACTCGGCTTCGTGGAGTCATCGCCCAAGCAGGACGGCCGCAACATGGTCATGGTCGTTGCTCCGCATCGCAGCACCAAAGCAGCTAGCCGCCCCGCAAAGACCGTCGAGGAGCAAGCGCCGCAGGCCTAGGCCACCAGCCCAGAGCCGTCGGCACTGGTTCCGCCGGCCATCCGGACAGATGGCCGGCACTCACGAAGAAGGATTCCTATGCCTAAGAACAAGACCCACTCGGGGATGAAGAAGCGCGTCAAGATCACCGGCAGCGGCAAGTTGCTGACCGAGCGCGCGGGTAGGCGCCACCTGCTGGAGCGCAAGTCCTCCAAGCTCACCCGGCGCCTGGCCGGCACCGAAACGATCGCAGCCGTCGACGTCCCGCGCGTCAAGCGCATGCTCGGCCGCTGATCCAACCCGCAGATCGTCCCCGCTGAGCCGCTGGCCGGACACCCCGGACCTCCAGCTCGGCCTGATGAACAAGGACTACCAACGTGGCACGCGTCAAGCGGGCGGTAAACGCCCAGAAGAAGCGCAGGACGACCCTCGAAGCGGCCTCGGGTTACCGGGGCCAGCGTTCGCGGCTGTACCGCAAGGCCAAGGAGCAGTTGCTGCACTCGGCGACGTACTCCTACCGCGACCGCAAGGCGCGCAAGGGCGACTTCCGCAAGCTGTGGATCACCCGGATCAACGCGGCCGCCCGCGCCAACGACATGACCTACAACCGCTTCATGCAGGGGCTGCGGTTGGCCGGCGTCCAGGCCGACCGCAAGGTGCTGGCCGACCTCGCGGTCACCGACGCCCCGGCGTTCGCGGCGCTGGTCGCGGTCGCGAAGAAGGCTGTCGAGGCTGAGGGCATCGGCGGCGCCGCCGCCCAGACGCCCGCCGCGTAATCGCGCGGTCGGTGCTTTCCGACTCCAACGCCCGGCTCGTGGCGGCCCGACGACTGACCAGTCCTCGGGGCCGCCGCGAAGCCGGGCGGTTTCTTGCCGAGGGCGTGCAGTCGGTCCGTGAGGCGTTGCTGCGCCCCGGCACGGTGCTCGAGGTGTTCGCCACGGCGGCGGCTGCCCAGCGCCACGCCGACGTGCTCTCCCACGCCGCCGCCGGATCGGTGGCCGAGATCAGCGACCGGGCCGCCGCCTCGTTGAGTGAGACCGTGCATCCGCAGGGCCTGGTCGCGGTCTGCGCCACCCTCGACGTCAGCCTGGCCGACGCGCTGGCCAGAAAACCGCGGCTGGTCGCGATCCTGGTCGAGGCCAATGACCCCGGCAACGCCGGCGCCATCCTGCGCACCGCCGACGCAGCGGGCGCCGACGCGGTGCTGTTCACCGGCGACTCGGTGGACCCCTACAACGGCAAGGCCGTCCGGGCCGCCGCCGGCAGCCTGTTCCACCTCGACGTGGTCACCGGCCTGGACCCGGCCGCCGCGATCGCCGAGTGCCGCGCGGCCGGCCTGCTCACCCTGGCCACCACCGCAGCGGCCGACCTGGATCTCGACGAGCTGACCGATCAGGGCATGCTGCGCGGCCGGACCGCCTGGATCTTCGGCAACGAGGCCAGGGGGCTGCCCGCCGACCTGCTGCGGGCGGCCGAGCGGTCGGTGCGGGTGCCGGTGCACGGCCGGGCCGAGAGCCTGAACCTGGCCGCCGCCGCCGCCGTCTGCCTGTACGCCTCGGCACGGGCAAATCGGCTTCAGCCGCTCTCCTAGACTGCTAGTCAGCTCCCCTCGGGGCTAATGACCCCAGTCGAATGACCCAGTCGAAGAAGGACTTCCATGTCTGGCGCCAATGACCCCTATGACCCCAAGCAGGTCGCCGCGCTGAGCCCGGCCGCCCTGGCAGCGGGGGTCGCCCAGGCGCGCGAGGCTCTGGCCAAGGCCGCTGACCTGGATCAGCTGCGGGCCGCCCAGGCCGCCCATGTCGGTGACCGGTCCCCGCTGGCGCTGGCCAACCGCGAGATCGCGGCGCTGCCGCCGGCCGCGAAGTCCGACGCCGGAAAGCGGGTCAACGCCGCCCGCACCGAGGTCCGGCAGGCCTACGCCGCCCGGCTGGCCGAGCTCGAGGCCGAGCGCGACGCCCGGGTGCTGCTCGAGGAGTCGGTCGACGTGACGCTGCCCTGGGACCGCCGGATCACCGGTGCCCGGCACCCGCTGACCACCACCCAAGAGCTGATCGGCGACGTCTTCACCGCGATGGGTTGGGAGGTCGCCGAGGGACCGGAGGTCGAGGCGGAGTGGTTCAACTTCGACGCCCTGAACATCGGCGTCGACCACCCGACCCGGACCCTGATGGACACCTTCTTCGTGGCCGCGCCGGACGGCTCGGCCGACAGCGGCCTGGTGCTGCGCACGCACACCTCGCCGGTGCAGGCGCGGGTGATGCTCACCCGCAAGCCGCCGATCTACGTCATCTGCCCGGGCAAGGTCTTTCGCACCGACGAGCCGGACGCCACTCACTCGCCGGTGTTCCACCAGGTGGAGGGCCTGGTGATCGACAAGGGCATCACCATGGCGCACCTCAAGGGCACCCTGGACCACATGGCCCAGGCCTTCTTCGGCCCCGGGATCGTCACCCGGCTGCGGCCGTCCTACTTTCCGTTCACCGAGCCGAGCGCCGAGCCCGACCTGCTGTGCTTCGTCTGCCGCGGTGAGTCCGCCGGAAACCCCAACCGGCCGTGCCGCACCTGCGACAGCGAGGGCTGGATCGAGTGGGGCGGCTGCGGCATGGTCAACCCGCGGGTGCTGCGGGCCTGCGGCATCGACCCCGAGGTCTACTCGGGCTTCGCCTTCGGAATGGGAATCGAGCGCACCATGATGTTCCGGAACAACGCCGCCGACCTGCGCAACATCGTCGAGGGCGACGTCCGGTTCACCCAGGCCTTCGGAATGGAGGCCTGATGCGCGCGCCGGTGTCCTGGATCGCGGAGTTCGCCGCGCTGCCGGCCGGGCTGAGCGGGCCGGCGCTGGGCGAGGCGCTGGTCCGGGTCGGGCTGGAGGTCGAACGGGTCTCCTCGCCGGCCGACGGGGTCAGCGGGCCGTTGCTCATCGGCCGGGTCAGCTCGATCGAGGAACTCTCCGAGTTCAAGAAGCCGATCCGGTACTGCCTGGTCGACGTCGGTGAGCCGGAGCCGCGCGGCATCGTCTGCGGCGCTCGCAACTTCGCCGAGGGCGACCTGATCGTGGCGGCGCTGCCCGGTGCGGTGCTGCCCGGGCCGTTTCCGATCACGGCCCGCCAGACCTACGGCCGTATCTCGGACGGCATGATCTGCTCGGCCCGCGAACTGGGCCTGGGTGAGGAGCACTCCGGGATCCTGGTGCTGCCGCCGGACTGCGGACAGCCCGGCCAGGACGCGCTGGACGCGCTCGGCATGCGGGACGCGGTGCTCGACATCGCCGTCACCGCCGACCGCGGCTACTGCCTGGCCGTCCGGGGATTGGCCCGGGAGGCGGCCGCGGCGCTGGACGTGGCGTTCTCCGACGTGCGCGCGCCGGCCGCCGACCCAGGCGCCGCCCCGGGCTACCCGGTGTCGGTCTCGGACCCGGCCGGCTGCGACCGGTTCGAGGTGCGGGCGGTGACCGGGCTCGACGCCCGGCGCCCGACGCCGGAGTTCATCGCCCGGCGGCTGCGGGCCTGCGGGATGCGCGGTATCTCGCTGGCCGTGGACATCACCAACTACGTGATGCTCGAGACCGGCCAGCCGCTGCACGGCTATGACCAGGCGTTGCTGACCGGCCCCATCGGGGTGCGCCGGGCCGAGCCGGGGGAGAAGCTCACCACCCTGGACGGCGCGGTCCGGTCCCTGGACGCCGAGGACCTGGTCATCACCGATGACCGCGGCCCGATCGGGCTGGCCGGCGTGATGGGCGGCGCGGCCACCGAGCTGTCCTCCGACACCCGCGACGTGCTGCTCGAAGCGGCCCACTTCGACCCGGCGTCGATCAGCCGGGCGGTCCGCCGGCACAAGCTGCCCTCCGAGGCCGCCAAGCGCTTCGAGCGCGGCGTCGACCCGGCGATGGCGGCAGTGGCGTTGCAGCGCTGCGTCGACCTGCTGATCGAGCACGGCGGGGCCACCGCGGTCGCCGGCGGCACGGTGGTCGGCGACGGGCCGGAGCCGCTGCCGATCACGCTGCCGGCGGCTCGGCCCGGTGAGCTGGCCGGAACGCCGATCGCCACCGAGGCCGTCCGGCGTCGGCTGGAGCAGGTCGGCTGCCAGGTCGCGATGGCTGCTGGAACCGGTCCGGACTCCGCTGAGACGGTGCTGTCGGTGACCCCGCCGACCTGGCGTCCGGACCTCACCGATCCGGCCGACCTGATCGAAGAGGTGGTGCGGCTGGAGGGCTATGACAAGGTGCCCTCGGTGCTGCCCACCGCGCCCGCCGGACGCGGCTGGACCGCCGAGCAGCGCCTGCGCCGGTCGGTCTCCCGGGCGCTGGCCGAGGCCGGCTACACCGAGGTGATCAACTACCCGTTCGTCTCGCCGGCCGTCCACGACACCTTCGGCCTGCCGCCGGATGCGAGCAGGCGGCAGGCGCTGCGGCTGGCCAACCCGATCTCGGAGACCGAGCCGGAGCTGCGCACCTCGCTGCTGCCGGGGCTGCTGGCCAACCTGAGCCGCAACCTGGGCCGGGGCAACCGGGAGCTGGCGGTCTTCGAGATGGGCCTGGTCTACCTGCCGGCCGAGAGCACCGATCCCGCGCCCCGGCCGAGCGTCGAGCACCGGCCCAGCGACGCCGAGCTGGCCGCGCTCGCCCGGACCGTCCCGGTCCAGCCCCGGTACCTGGCGACCGTGCTGACCGGTGACGTGGAGCTGCCGGGCTGGTGGGGGACCGGCCGGGCCGCCTGCTGGGCTGATGCCATCGAGTCCGCCCGGCTGGTCGCCCGGGAGGCTAGGCGGGAGCTGCAGGTCCGCAAGGCCGACGTCGCGCCGTGGCACCCGGGCCGCTGCGCGCAGTTGCTGCTGGACGGCGAGGTGGTCGGCACTTCCGGCGAGTTGACGCCGCGGCTGATCGCGGCTCTGGACCTGCCGGCGCGCACCTGCGCGATGGAGCTGAACCTTGACGCCTTCGGCCCGCCGCCGCCGGCCCAGGCGCCGGTGCTGTCCGGTTACCCGCCGGTGCTGCTCGACCTGGCGCTGGTGGTGGCGGAAGGGGTGCCGGCCGCCGAGGTGCTGGCGGCGGTCCGCGACGGCGCCGGCGAGCTGCTGGAATCGGCCCGGTTGTTCGACGTCTACACCGATGACCAGCGGCTGGGGGCCGGGTTGAAGTCGCTGGCGTTCGCGCTGCGGTTCCGGGCTTTCGACCGAACCCTGACGGTGGAGGAGGCGACTGCCGCACGCGACGCGGCGATCGCCGAGGCCGGGTCGCGGCTGGGCGCTGTGCTGCGCGGCTGAAAGCTCAGGGTGCAGGCTGCCTGGCGGGGCGGATCTGAAACGTCGAAGGCCTCGCCAGAGCGGCGGAGATTGCCCAGGAGATACGCCCGGTGTTAGTTTTTGCGTGCCCATCTCTGATCGGAGACGCCGCTGTGACTCATTCGCACGCCTCCCGTGACCGGGCCGGGCAGCAGGTGCGCGGCGAGTGCCGCGACCACGCCGAGCCCACGACCGAGCAGCCCACCACCGAGCAGCCCCGGCCGCGTACGGTGGCGCTGACCGGCCTGGCGGTCTCCGCCGGCGGCGCCCAGGTGATCCGACGGCAGAGGGCCGACGCCGTCAGCTACGCCAAGGCCAACACCATCGACATCACCGTCAGCATGCAGACGGTCACCAACTACGTCAACGAGGTCACCAACGACAAGGACCTGCGCAAGGGGTTGCTCGAGGCCTGGAATCGAGACTCCCAGGATCGGTGGGTCATCGACACCCCGGCCGACCTTCTGGACGCCTCGACCAACCCGTTTCACCACACCAACTTCCAGCAGTACAAGGACTTCACCAAGACCAGCCAGGGGGTGTCGGTCGACGCCTTCGGCGGCCCGATCAGCGCCGTGTACAAACGGGGCGCGCCGAAGCTGGGCTCCAATGCCAAGAACTGGGGCAAGAGCAAGCTCGGTGACACCTACCAGAGCTACGTGGAGGGCCTGCGCAGCGGCGGCGAGTCCGACAGCGACATCGCCCAGGCCCTGCTCGACTTCGACGAGTCGGCGCTGGAAACACAGCTCGAGCTGCGTGCCGCGGCCATGATGACGGTCACCGTGTACCTCGCCGAGGAGTGGCGCAAGCAGGGCGCGGCCAAGATCTACCGCGCCAACCTGCGGCTGATCGCGGCCGGCACGAAGACCTTCGACGACTTCCTGGAGACCTTCAAGTTCATCGAGAGCGCCGATGCGGGTCGCAAGCAGGTCGGCGGGTTCTACGACGTGTTCAACGGCGACGCCGACCGCGCTGACATGGACACCGAGGACGGCGCGATCTATGACGTGATGTCCCCGCAGCGCGAGGATGACTACAGCAGCGAGGACGAGATGCGCACCGAGGACAAGAAGAACCTGAAGGGCAAGCGGCTGTACGCCAAGAAGCACAGCAAGAAGTGAGCGACCGCACGACCTGATTTCCGACCCATCATTGTGAGCCGCTAACCCGGCATCGCATTTATTTGCGTGAACATGCATAATGTTTCGCATGGGTATCTCCGTCGCCGTCGCCGGTGCCAGTGGCTACGCCGGCGGCGAGCTGCTCCGGCTGCTGGCTGGCCATCCGGACCTCGACGTGGTCGCGGCCACCGCTCACTCCCAGGCCGGCCAGCCGGCCACCGACACCCACCCGCACCTGATCAGCTACCGCGACCTGGTGTTCAGCGACACCTCGGCCGACGTGCTGGCCGGCGCGGACCTGATCTTTCTGGCGTTGCCGCACGGCGCCTCGGCGGCCCTGGTCGCCCAGCTGCCGGACCGGTCCAAGGTGCTCGACCTGGGCGCCGACTTCCGGCTGGCCGACGCCGACGCCTGGCAGCGGTACTACGGCGGCCCGCACGCCGGAACCTGGACCTACGGCCTGCCCGAACTGCCCGGACGGCGGGCGGTGATCGCCGCCAGTGACCGGGTGGCCAACACCGGCTGCTACGCGGTCTCGGTCATCACCGGGCTGGCGCCGCTGATCGCGGCCGGCGTGGTGGAGGCCGAGGATGTCGTGGTGGTGGCCGCCTCGGGCACCTCCGGGGCCGGCCGCTCGGCCAAGATCGCGCTGCTGGGCAGCGAGGTGATGGCGGACCTGTCGGCCTACAAGGTCGGCGCGCACCAGCACGTCCCCGAGATCCTGCAGGCCACCGGCGCCCGCACCCTGTCGATGACGCCGGTGCTGGCGCCGATGGCCCGTGGCATCCTGGCCACCGTGACCGCCCGGCCCAGCTCGTCCGGGCTGCGGGTCGAACAGGTGCGCGAGGTGCTGGCCGAGGCCTATGCCGACGAGCCGTTCGTGCACCTGCTGCCTGACGGGCGGCAGCCGCACACCGCGGCTACCCTGGGGTCGAACTCGGTGCAGCTGCAGGCCGCGGTGGACCTCAACTCCGGGCGGGTGATCCTCACCAGCGCCCTGGACAACCTCGGCAAGGGCGCGGCCGGCCAGGCGATCCAGAACGCGAACCTGATGCTCGGCCTGGACGAGACCGCCGGCCTGTCCGCCAACGGGGTCGCTCCGTGAGCGTCACCGCCGCCGGAGGCTTCCGGGCGGCCGGGATCGCCGCCGGCCTCAAGACCAAGGGCCCGGACCTGGCGCTGGTGATCAACGACGGTCCGCTGCAGGCCGCCGCGGCGGTGTTCACCGCCAACCGGGTCAAGGCCGCGCCGGTGCTCTGGTCGGCGCAGGTGGTCGGCGACGGCATCGCCCGGGCGGTGCTGGTCAATTCCGGCGGCGCGAACGCCTGCACCGGCCCGGCCGGCTTCGCCGACACCCATGCCAGCGCCGAGCGGGTCGCGAAGCTGATCGACGCGGGCGCCGCCGACGTGCTGATCTGCTCGACCGGCCTGATCGGCGAGCGGTTGCCGATGGACAAGCTGCTGCCCGGCATCGACCAGGCGGTCACCGCCCTGGGCGCTGACGGCGGCCTGGACGCGGCCGAGGCGATCCGCACCACCGACTCGGTGGCCAAGACCGCGATCGTCCGGCACCCCGACGGCTGGACGGTCGGCGGGATGGCCAAGGGTGCCGGAATGCTGGCGCCGAGCCTGGCCACCATGCTCTGCGTCCTGACCACCGACGCGGCGGTGGACGCGCCGATGGCCGACGCCGCCCTGCGGACCGCGGTCTCGAGCACCTTCGACCGGCTGGACGCCGACGGCTGCATGTCCACCAACGACACGGTGGTGCTGATGGCAAGTGGCGCCTCCGGGGTGGCGCCGTCGCAGGCCGAGCTGGCGCAGGCGGTGCACGCGGTGTGCGCCGAACTTGCCGCGCGGCTGCTCGCCGACGCCGAAGGCGCCACCAAAGAGGTCGAGATCGTGGTGTCCGGCGCGGCCGACGAGGACGACGCGGTGCAGGTCGGCCGCGCGATCGCCCGCAACAACCTGCTCAAGTGCGCGCTGTTCGGCAACGACCCGAACTGGGGACGGGTGCTGGCGGCGATCGGCACCACCACCGCGGTGTTCGAGGCCGACCAGCTCGACGTCTCGATCAACGGCGTCGAAGTCTGTCGCGGCGGCGCGGCCGGCGAGAGCCGGGAGCTGGTCGACCTGACCGGACGCCAGGTCCGGATCGACGTGGCGCTGCACGCCGGGGCCGCCACCGCCACCATCTACACCAACGACCTCTCGCACACCTACGTCGAAGAGAATTCGGCGTACTCCTCATGAGCCGGCCGGCCCAGCCGAACAAGCCGTCCAAGCCGGTGGTCTCGGCGCAGGTGGCCGCCCAGCAGGCCGCCACCCTGATCGACGCGCTGCCCTGGCTGCAGCGCTTCTCGGGCAAGGTCGTGGTGATCAAGTACGGCGGTAACGCGATGATCGCGCCGGAGCTGCAGCGCAGCTTCGCCGAGGACGTGATGTTCCTGCGCTACGCGGGCGTGCGGCCGGTGGTCGTGCACGGTGGCGGGCCGCAGATCACCGAGCACCTGCTGCGCCTCGGCATCCCGAGCGAGTTCCGGGGCGGCCTGCGGGTCACCACGCCCGAGGCGATGCGGGTAGTGCGCATGGTGCTGGTCGGGCAGGTCAACGGTGA
This sequence comes from Jatrophihabitans sp., assembly GCA_036389035.1. NCBI lineage: Bacteria > Bacillati > Actinomycetota > Actinomycetes > Jatrophihabitantales > Jatrophihabitantaceae > Jatrophihabitans > Jatrophihabitans sp. The sequence continues at coordinate 9,264 of DASVQQ010000019.1, read as the reverse complement.
CATCGTGAACCTGATCAATGACCACGGCGCGTTCGCCGTCGGGCTGTCCGGCGAGGACGCCGGCATGCTCCGGGCCGAGCGGCGGCCGGCCCTGGTCGACGGGGCGCCGGTGGACATCGGCCAGGTCGGTGACGTGGTGGCGGTCGATCCCAGTGCGGTGACCGCGCTGCTGGACGCCGGCCGGATCCCGGTGATCGCCGGCGTGGCCCGGGGCGCGGACGGGTTGTCCTACAACGTCAACGCCGACACCGCGGCAGCCTCGCTGGCGGCGGCGCTGGGCGCTGAGAAGCTGATCGTGCTCACCGACGTGGCCGGGCTGTACTCGGACTGGCCGCGCAGCAGCGAGGTCATCACCGAGATCACGGCAAGCCAGCTGGCGGCCCTGTTGCCCGGCCTGGCCGCCGGGATGGTGCCGAAGATGGAAGCCTGCCTGCGGGCGGTCCAGGCCGGCGTGCCGTCGGCGACCGTCATGGACGGCCGGGCCCCGCACGCGTTGTTGTTGGAGATCTTCACCACCGAGGGGATTGGAACCATGGTGCTGCCAGACCCGGGCCCGGACGCCGTCGCGAACCGGAGGAACTCATGACCAGCGAGCTGCTGGCCAAGCGCTGGGCCGGGGTGATGATGGACAACTACGGCACCCCGCAGCTGGCGCTGGCCGCCGGCCACGGGGTCCGGGTGAGCGATGTCGAAGGCGGCAGTTACCTCGATTTCGTGGCCGGCATCGCGGTCTCGGCCCTGGGCCACGGCCACCCCGCGATCGTGGCGGCGGTCAGCGAGCAGGTGGCCGCGCTGGCGCACAGCTCGAACCTGGTCATCCACGAGCCCGGCGTCCTGCTCGCCGAGAAGTTGCAGTCGCTGACCGGCGATCCGACGGCCCGGGTGTTCTTCGCCAACGACGGCACCGAGGCCAACGAGTGCGCGATCAAGCTGAGCCGGCTCTACGGCCGGTCGGTGGATCCCAGCGGCGGCCGGCTGGGCCTGGTGGCGGCCAGCAACAGCTTTCACGGCCGCACCATGGGCGCGCTGGCGATCACCGGCAATCCCAGCAAGCGCGAGCCGTTCGAGCCGCTGCCCGGGCCGGTCACCTTCGTCGACTACGGCGAGGTCGAGGCACTGCGCGCCGCGGTGGACTCCCACGTCGCGGCGGTCTTCCTCGAACCGACCCAGGGCGAGGCCGGGGTGGTGCCACCGCCGACCGGCTACCTGCGGGCCGCCCGCCAGATCTGCGACGAGGCCGGGGCGCTGCTGGTGATCGATGAGATCCAGTCCGGCATCGGGCGCACCGGGCACTGGTTCGCCAGCATCGCGGACGGGGTGACACCCGACATCCTGACGCTGGCCAAGGGCCTCGGCGGTGGGCTGCCGATCGGCGCCTGCATCGGTTTCGGCAAGGCGGCCGGGCTGTTCACCCCCGGCTCGCACGGCAGCACCTTCGGCGGCAACCCGGTGTGCTGCGCGGCCGCGCTGGCAGTGCTGGAGACCATCGAGCGGGATGACCTGCTGGGCCACGTCCAGCGTTGCGGCGCCGTCCTGGAGGCGGGGCTGCGCGCGCTGGACAGCCCGCTGATCCAGCAGGTGCGCGGCAGCGGTCTGTGGTTCGGCGTGGTGCTCACCTCCGACTGCGCGGCCGTGATCGAGCAGGCGGCTCGCGAGCGGGGGCTGCTGGTGAACCCGGTCCGGCCGAACGTCCTGCGGCTGGCGCCGCCGCTGATCGTCACCGAGTCCGAGGTGGAGCAAGCGCTGCACGCTCTGCGCGCCGCGATCGAGGCTGTGCGGGCCGATCAGGCGGATCGGGCAGACTCCTACGGATGACCCGGCATTTCCTGCGCGATGACGACCTCAACCCGGACGAGCTGATCGAAGTGCTCGACCTCGCCGACGAGCTGAAAGCCGACCGGTTCTCCCGCCGCCCGCTGGCCGGGCCGCGGGCGGTGGCGGTCATCTTCGACAAGCCCTCGACCCGCACCCGGGTCTCCTTCAGCGTGGGCATCGCCGAACTCGGCGGCTACCCGCTGATCATCGAGTCCGAGGACAGCCAGCTCGGCCGCGGTGAACCGATCGAGGACACCGCCCGGGTGCTGGACCGGCAGGTGGCCTGCATCGTGTGGCGGACCTTCGAACAGGACCGCTTGAGCGCCCTGGCGGCTGCCAGCTCGGTGCCGGTGGTCAACGGCCTGACCGATGACTTCCACCCGTGCCAGATCCTGGCCGACCTGCAGACCATCCGGCAACACAAGGGAAGGCTGGCCGGCCTGACGGTGAGCTATGTGGGCGATGCCTCCAACAACATGGGCAACTCCTACCTGCTGGGCAGCGCCGCGGCCGGCATCCACATCCGGATCGGCGGGCCGGCCGGCAACCTGCCGGACCCGGTGATCGTGGACCGGGCCCGGGCGGTGGCGGCGGGCACCGGCGGCTCGGTGACGATCACCTCCGACCCGCTGGCCGCGGTCGAGGGCGCCGACGTCCTGATCACCGACACCTGGGTGTCGATGGGGCAGAAGCCGGATGAGGCGGGTTCGGATGAGGCGTTGCGGCCGTTCGCGATCACCGCGCAGAGCCTCGAACGTGCCGCGAGCGGTGCTATCGTGCTGCACTGCCTGCCCGCCTACCGGGGCCAGGAGATCACGGCCGAGGTGATCGACGGACCGCGGAGCGTGGTCTGGGATGAGGCGGAGAATCGCTTGCACACCCAGAAGGCATTGCTCACCTGGTTGCTGGAAAGGTCCTAGATGGCACGCACCGCACGGCAGGAGCGGGCAGCTGCCGGCCAGCACGACCTGCCCAGCCGGGCGGCGCGGCATGCCCGGATCCTGACCCTGCTGTCCGAGCAGCCGGTGCGTTCGCAGAGTGAGCTCGCGGCGCTGCTGGCCGACGCCGGGGTGCCGGTCACCCAGGCGACCCTGAGCCGGGACCTCGACGAGCTCGGAGCGGTGAAGCTTCGCACCCCGGACGGCGGCCAGCCGGTGTACGTGGTGCCACAGGACGGCGCGCCGCTGGCGGCTCGGCTGGTGCACGACGCGCCGCCGCAGCGGCTGGCCCGGTTGCTCGGTGACCTGCTGGTCTCGGCAGAGGCCAGTGGCAACCTGGTGGTGTTGCGGACCCCGCCGGGCGCCTCGAACTTCCTAGCCAGCGCGGTGGACCGGGCGGGGCTTCCCGAGGTGCTGGGCACCATCGCCGGCGATGACACCATCGTGGTGATCAGCCGCGACCCCGCCGGCGGCCCCGCGCTGGCCGCCCACCTGCTCGAACTGTCCACTTCCACCTGACACACCTGCCAACTGACAAGAATCTGTAAAGGGAGACATTGAATGAGCAAGCGGGTAGTGCTCGCCTACTCCGGCGGCCTGGACACCTCGGTGGCGATCGGCTGGATCGCGGCTGAAACCGGCGCCGAGGTGATCTGCGTGGCAGCCGATGTCGGCCAGGGTGGCGAGGATATGGAGGACATCCGGCAGCGAGCGCTGGACTGCGGCGCCGTCGAGTCGGTGGTGCTGGACCTCAAGACCGAGTTCGCCGAGGAGTACTGCCTGCCGGCGCTGCGAGCCAATGCCCTGTACCTGGAGCGTTATCCGCTGGTCTCGGCCTTGTCGCGTCCGGTGATCGCCAAGCACCTGGCGCTGGCGGCCAACCAGTACGGCGCGGACACCGTCGCCCACGGCTGCACCGGCAAGGGCAACGACCAGGTCCGCTTCGAGGTCGGCATCGGCGCCATCGCCCCTGCCCTGAAGGTGATCGCCCCGGTCCGCGACAGCGGCATGACCCGTGACAAGGCCATCGCGTTCGCCGAGGAGCGGGGATTGCCCATCGACCAGTCCAAGCGCTCGCCGTACTCGGTCGATCAGAACTTCTGGGGACGCGCGGTGGAGACCGGCAGGCTGGAGGACCCGTGGAACGCCCCGGGTGAGGACGTCTACTCCTACACCGCCGACCCGACAGTCAGCCGCGAGCCGGACGAGGTGCTGATCAGCTTCGAGAACGGCGTGCCGACCGCTGTCGACGGCAGGTCGGTGACGGTGCTCGAGGCGATCCTGGAGCTGAACGAGCGCGCCGGCGCCCAGGGCGTGGGCCGGCTCGACATGGTCGAGGACCGGCTGGTCGGCATCAAGAGTCGAGAGGTCTACGAGGCGCCCGGCGCCATCGCGCTGATCACCGCGCACCAGGAGCTGGAGGACCTGACGGTCGAGCGAGACCTGCGGCGGTTCAAGTTCTCGGTCGAGCAGCGCTGGACCGAGCTGGTCTATGACGGGCTGTGGTTCTCACCGCTGCGGCACGCTCTGGACGAGTTCGTCGAGTCCTCGCAGCAGTACGTCACCGGTGACATCCGGCTTCGGCTGCACGGTGGCCGGGCGGTGGCGACCGGGCGGCGCGGCGAGGGCTCGCTGTACGACTTCGACCTGGCTACCTACGACACCGGGGACACCTTCGACCAGAGCCTTGCCAAGGGCTTCGTGCAGCTCTGGGGCCTGCCGAGCCGGATCGCGGCGCGGCGGCAGCAGCGGCTGGGCAAGTGAGCGATGCCCCGCAGCCGGCCGGTGACCGGCCGGGCGGGCAGTTGTGGGGCGGCCGGTTCGCCGGCGGCCCCGCTCCGGAGCTCGCGGCGCTGTCGCTGTCGACCTCCTTCGACTGGCGGTTGGCCCGCCATGACATCGCCGGCTCCCGGGCGCACGCCCGGGTGCTGCACCGCGCCGGGCTGCTGACCTCCGACGAGCTGACCGGCATGCTGGCGGCCCTGGAGTCACTCGCCGCCGACATCTCCTCCGGCGCGTTCGGCCCGGACCCTGACGACGAGGACGTCCACAGCGCTCTGGAGCGCGGCCTGCTGGAGCGGGCCGGGCCCGACCTGGGCGGGCGGTTACGGGCCGGGCGCTCGCGCAACGACCAGATCGCCACCCTGATCCGGATGTACCTGCGCGAGCAGGCCCGGGTGCTGGCCGGCCAGCTGTGCGGGCTGGTGGCCGCCCTGGCCGAGCAGGCGCGGCGGCACCTGGGGGTGGCGATGCCCGGGCGCACCCACCTGCAGCACGCCCAGCCGATCCTGCTGTCCCATCACCTGCTGGCGCACTGCTGGGCGATGCTGCGCGACGTGGACCGGCTGCGGGACTGGGACGCCCGCGCCGCGGTCAGCCCGTACGGCTCCGGCGCGCTGGCCGGCTCGTCGCTGGGCCTGGACCCCCAGGCGGTGGCGGCCGAGCTGGGTTTCGACTCGGCGGCCGAGAACTCCGTCGACGCCACCTCGGCCCGGGATGTGGTGGCCGAGTTCTGCTTCGTCACCGCGATGCTGGCGGTCGACCTGTCGCGGCTGGCGGAGGAGGTCATCCTGTGGGCCACCAAGGAGTTCTCCTTCGTGACGCTGGACGACGCCTACTCCACGGGCTCGTCGATCATGCCGCAGAAGAAGAACCCGGACGTCGCGGAGCTGACCCGGGGCAAGGCCGGCCGGCTGATCGGCAACCTCGCCGGCCTGCTGGCGACCTTGAAGGGCCTGCCGCTGGCCTACAACCGCGACCTGCAGGAAGACAAGGAGCCGGCCTTCGACTCGATCGACAACCTGTCACTGCTGCTCCCGGCGCTCACCGGCATGATCGCCACCCTGGTCTTCGACACCGAGCGGCTGGAGTCCCTGGCTCCCCAGGGCTTCTCGCTGGCCACCGACGTGGCCGAGTGGCTGGTTCGCCAGGGGGTGGCCTTCCGGGTGGCGCACGAGCTGGCGGGGGAGTGCGTCCGGCTCTGCGAGTCCCGCGGTGTGGAGCTGGCCGAGCTTTCCGACTCCGACTTCGCCGGGATCTCCGAGCACCTCACTCCGCAGGTCCGTTCGGTGCTGAGCGTGGCCGGATCGCTGAACAGCCGCTCGGCCCACGGCGGCACCGCGCCGGCCCGGGTCACCGAGCAGCTCGGCCGGCTGCGCGAGGTGCTGGCCGGCCACCAGGAGTGGGCTGGATAGCGCCGGTTGGCACACTGTCCGGTGTGAGCATCGATCGCGAGCTGCTGGCCCGGCCGGCGCTGCAGGTGGCGCCGGCGCTGCTGGGCGCGACTCTGCTCAGCAGGATCGCCGGCGCCGAGGTGCTGGTGCGGATCACCGAGGTCGAGGCCTATGAAGGCTCGCTCGACGCCGCGTCGCACGCCTACCGGGGCCAGACCAAGCGCAACGCGGTGATGTTCGGCGAGGCCGGCCGGCTGTACTGCTACTTCGTCTACGGCATGCACTGGTGCGCCAACGTGACCTGCGGGCAGCCCGGCACCGCGGCGGCGGTGCTGTTCCGGGCGGCGGAGATCCTCGACGGCGAACCGGTCGCGCAGGCCCGGACGGCGACCGCGGCGCGCCTGGGCGCGGGAAAGCTGGCCAGCGGACCGGCCCGGCTGGCCCGGGTACTCGGGCTGAGCGGCGAATGCACCGGCCTGGACCTGCTGGACCCCCGCTCGCCGGTCCGGCTCACCGGCCTCGGGCCGCCGGCTGACTACCGCACCGGTCCGCGGGTCGGGGTGGCAGCCGCCGCCGAGCACCCGTGGCGGTTCTGGTTGCCGGAGGAGCCCAGCGTGTCGGCCTACCGTCCGGGCGGTAGGAAACGGATTGCCGGCACCCGGCAGACTGGACCATCGTGAGCACCGAATCCGAGGAGTCGCTGATCGACTCGTTGCCGCCTGAACTGCGCGCGGCCCATGAGGTGCTCGCCGCCGGCGCGGCGCAGATCCTGCCCGCGAACGGCCTGGCCGAGCGATTGCTGGCCGCCGCCCAGGAGCGCCGGCCGCTGCGGGTGAAGCTCGGTATCGACCCCAGCGGCAAGGACCTCACCCTGGGGCACGCGGTGGTGCTGCGCAAGCTGCGCCAGTTCCAGGACTACGGGCACCTGGCCGTGCTGGTGGTCGGCGGTTTCACCGGCCAGGTGGGCGATCCGTCCGGCAAGACGGCCACCCGGTCGGCGCAGAGTGCCGAGCAGGTGATCGCCAACTCCCAGGGCTACTTCGACCAGGTGATGAAGGTCCTGGACCCGGCCCGCACCGAGATCTGCGACAACGCCGACTGGTTGGGCTCGATGGGCCTGGCGCAGCTGCTGGGCTACACCCGCCAGCTGACCGTGGCCCAGTTGCTGGAACGCGACGACTTCGCCAAGCGGTTCGCCGCCAACACCCCGATCACCCTCTCGGAGTTCTTCTACCCGTTGCTGCAGGGAATCGACTCGGTCGAGATACGCGCCGACATCGAGCTCGGCGGGACCGACCAGACCTTCAACAACCTGGTGGGCCGGGTGTTGCAGAAGGCGGCGGGCCAGCCTCCGCAGGCGGTGCTGACGGTGCCGTTGCTGGTCGGGATCGACGGCGTGGAGAAGATGGGCAAGTCGCTCAACAACTTCATCGCGATCGCCGAGCCCGCCACGGAGCAGTTCGGCAAGCTGATGCGGATCCCGGATCCGGTCGTGGAGCTGTACGCGAGCTTGTGCACCATGCTGCACCCGTCCGAGGTGCGTGAGCTGGCCGCCGAGGTCGCCGCGGGAGGAGCGCGGGCCAACCAGGCCAAGCGCCGGGTGGCCCGCGAGATCGTCACGCTCTACCACGACGCGCAGTCCGCGGCTGCCGCCGAGGAGCGGTTCAACTCCATCTTTCGCGACCATCAGCTGCCCACCGACGCCCCGGTCTTCAGCACCCGGCTGTCGGAGCAGGTGCACCTGCCGGCGCTGCTGACCGCCGCGGGCCTGGCCGAGAGCAGCTCGGCTGCCCGGCGGCTGATCGACGCCGGAGCGGTCAAGGTGGACGGCGTGCCGGTGAGCCGGGGCGGCTACGAGCTCCCGGCCGCCGAACTGGCCGGCCGGCTGTTAGCCGTCGGCAAGCGGAAGGTGGTCCGGATCACTGCTGAGCGGGACTGAATCAAGGCAGGGTCTGGTTGTAATCTGCAGAACGGATCAGGCCTGTCAGCACTCCCAAGCCAGGATTTGACCTGCGCAGGAGGGCCAGCTACTGTTTCGTCTGCACGGCGAACGGAGCCCGAATGCGGGGGCCGGCCGGGCGGGCCGCCAGGTGGCAGGATCCTCGGATCGAGAGCTACACTGGTTGGTGCGGGCCGAGCAGATCACTTTGACTCTGCGAAACGGACCGATTAGCATGAGACGCCGCCAGGTAGCGGATCCACGGATCTAGCAGGTCTTCGGATCGAGCTACACTGGTCAGGCACGGGCCGAGCGAGTCAGTTTGACTCAGCGAAACGGACCGACTAGCGTTACATAGGTTGCCCCAGAGTGAGCCGAGAGGTTCCCGAAGGTGTGCGTCCGCTCCTTGAGAACTCAACAGTGTGCCGAAAGTTAGTGCCATAAAAAGCATTACCTCGTCCGTGATCACCGGCTTCGGTTGGTGCTCATGTACGAATTTCTTTGATTGATACGAGCAAGCTAGCTCGGATTGGTCAGCTATCAAATGGCTACTTCGGTAGCTTTTCTGTGTCGACAATGCCGCTAAAGCGGCCAAGTCATAAAACATTCACGGAGAGTTTGATTCTGGCTCAGGACGAACGCTGGCGGCGTGCTTAACACATGCAAGTCGAGCGACGCTCCTCCTTCGGGAGGATGACGGAGCGGCGAACGGGTGAGTAACACGTGGGCAACCTGCCCCTAGCTCTGGGATAAGCCCGGGAAACCGGGTCTAATACCGGATATGAGATCGGAAGGCATCTTCTGACCTGGAAAGTTTTTCGGCTAGGGATGGGCCCGCGGCCTATCAGCTTGTTGGTGAGGTAACGGCCCACCAAGGCGACGACGGGTAGCCGGCCTGAGAGGGCGACCGGCCACACTGGGACTGAGACACGGCCCAGACTCCTACGGGAGGCAGCAGTGGGGAATCTTGCGCAATGGGCGAAAGCCTGACGCAGCGACGCCGCGTGAGGGATGACGGCCTTCGGGTTGTAAACCTCTTTCAGCTCCGACGAAGCGAAAGTGACGGTAGGAGCAGAAGAAGCACCGGCCAACTACGTGCCAGCAGCCGCGGTAATACGTAGGGTGCAAGCGTTGTCCGGAATTATTGGGCGTAAAGAGCTCGTAGGCGGTCTGTCGCGTCTGCTGTGAAAATCCAGGGCTCAACCCTGGACCTGCAGTGGGTACGGGCAGACTAGAGTGCGGTAGGGGAGATCGGAATTCCTGGTGTAGCGGTGAAATGCGCAGATATCAGGAGGAACACCGGTGGCGAAGGCGGGTCTCTGGGCCGATACTGACGCTGAGGAGCGAAAGCGTGGGGAGCGAACAGGATTAGATACCCTGGTAGTCCACGCCGTAAACG